>NZ_VCQZ01000009.1 GCF_005938195.1 Paenibacillus thermoaerophilus | reverse complement strand
ATCTATAGAAGCCACGGTTTGATCCTCCTTCTAAAGTAGAGTCGCGTCACTTTAGTAGAAATCATACCGTGGCTTCCCTTGTCAAGAAGCTCGGCGCAATTTTACACCACTACTTGAGACTATAACCAAAATCCAGGCAAGAGCGATCGTCGTGTTGCTCACTTCATATTTGGCCGCGATCTCGTCGATGGTCCGGTTCAGTTCGGGGAACTTCTCGTTCCCGAGGAACACGCCTTCGAAGAAACCGTATTGAAAGGGCGACCAAGGCTGAATGGTGATGTCGTGTAATCTGCAGTAATCGAGCACGCTCCCGTCCCGGTTCACTGCGGACTCGTTCAGCATGTTCACATTGATGCCGTTGGAGATCATGGTCGCATTCGTGATGCTCAATTGCAGTTGGTTCGCCACGATCGGCTGCTTTACGAACTTCTTCAGCAGTTCGATCTGCATCGGATTCTGGTTGGACACGCCGAAGTACCGCACCTTCCCGGAACTCTCCAGCGCATCGAACGCCTCGGCGACTTCCTCCGGCTCGACGAGCGCATCCGGACGGTGCAGCAGCAGAATGTCCAGATAATCCGTTCTCAGCCGCTTCAGGATACCGTCCACCGACGCCAAAATATGTTCTTTCGAGAAATCGAACATTCCCTTGCGAATGCCGCATTTGGATTGAAGGATGATCTTCTCCCGGATGTCATCGTTCATGCCGATGGCGTCCGCGAACCGTTCTTCGCAGGCGCCGCCGCCGTAAATATCCGCGTGGTCGAAGAAATTCGCTCCCTCTTCCAGCGCTGTCCGAATAAAACGTTCCGCTTCGGGCTTGTCCAGCGAGTTGATGCGCATGCAGCCGACAGCAACAACCGGAACTTCCAGGGGGCTGACGCCCAGTTTCATGGTTCTCATCGCGTTGTCCTTCCTTTAAGCAAGATCTTCTTTCGTCAGGTAAGCCCTCTCCAGTTTTTCCCTGCGGACGCTTGTTTCCAGACCGCTCGAATCGAGGCGATCTGTTCCTCCGGAAGCGGTCCTTTGTTCGCATATGCCGCATTCTGCAGCCATCTCTCGGGATTGGAGGTTCCGACGATCATCGTGCATACGCCGGGTTGGCTGAGCGTGAATCGCAAGGCGGTCTCTATCGACTCCGGGAGGCCGCGCTGCAAGAAGTCATAATTCAATT
The DNA here is from genome assembly GCF_005938195.1 of Paenibacillus thermoaerophilus. Taxonomy (GTDB): domain Bacteria; phylum Bacillota; class Bacilli; order Paenibacillales; family Reconciliibacillaceae; genus Paenibacillus_W; species Paenibacillus_W thermoaerophilus. Next base: position 142,852 of record NZ_VCQZ01000009.1, on the reverse strand, counting down.
CCTGCAAGCGATCCCAATACGGCTGGTGGTAAGGATTGTCGGGTCTTGACCCCGTCCGCCAAGCCGCATTCGCGATCGGACGCTTGGCGATAACTCCCATCCCCCTCCTGACGGCCTCCGGAAGCGTGAGGTCGATCGGCTCCTGATCGGCGATATTCAGCGACGTTTGCAGCGAATCAAACGCCCCGCATTGAACGGCGTACAACGCGGCGTCGCCGTCGCCGCTGTAACCGATGTAGCGGGCTTTCCCCGCTTCCTTCGCCCGCTGCAGAACATCGATGACCGTCCCCTCGCGAAGCATATCCTCCGAACAGCTGTGCAGCTGGATCAGATCGACATAATCCGTGTTCAGCCGCTTCAAACTGCGGTCGATGCTTTGCGCAAGCAGTTCCGGGCTCCAGTCGGGCAAGCCGAATCCGGAGGCATGGCCGCATTTGGTAAACAAATAGTAGTCGCTTCTGCGGTGGCCCACCGCTTTGCCGATGAGCTCCTCGCTGTCCCCGTAGCATTCGGCCGTGTCGATGACGTTTAACCCCGCGTCCAAGGCGCTGCCGAGAAGCCGCTCGACCACGGGCAACGACACCCCGTCAAACCCGATCTCCGCGCCGCCGAAGCCGAGGACGCTGACCTGCATGTCCGTCTTGCCGAAAGCTCTTCGTTCCATCCTTCCACCCCTTTCTTCCATTCCTTACTTGATTATAGTCCAAGACTGAATTTCGCGTAAGAACTGTAATAGATGTACGTTGCTTACGCGCAGGTAAGTGTAAGAAGGAATGTCGTGCCATTTCATTATTGTCCCATTAAACACACTGGTAACAAACATTATTGAAATCTGGACGAGATAGCAATTACTCTTATTGGTGAAAATACGTTTTCTGCGTTTTGTTGGCGCTACCCCATATCGTACTCCGCGACGCCGACATTGTCCGTGGCGGCGGCGAACGAGATCGACACCTGATTGCCGCTCGCCGGATTCGTGTTGAATTCTATGCAAGATATGGGAAGACGTGCCGCATGCTCAAATAAAGACCGGCATCGGGCTTCCGTACGGATTCCCGATGCCGGTCTTCGCCGCGCCGGTCAACGCGGTGTCAAATGGTCATGCCCCCGTCAATGGGAATAATGCTTCCGTTCATATACGCGGCTTCGTCGCAGCAAGCGAACAAGATCGCGTAAGCGATCTCTTCGGCTTTGCCGAGGCGGCCCATAGGCTGTCTGGCGACAAACGCCGCGCTCATCGCTTCCGGGTCGTCGGCCGTCCTGATCTTATCCTCGATCGCCGGCGTATAGGTCGTGCCCGGACAGACGCAATTCACGCGGATATTGTCTTTGACATAATCCGCCGCCATCGCTTTCGTCAAAGATACGATGGCGCCCTTGGAAGCGGAATAGGCGCTTCGGTCGGTATGGCCTTTTAACGCGGCTACGGAAGCGTTGTTCACGATAACGCCGCCGCCCTGTTTTTTCATTTGCCGTACGGCATATTTGGAGATCAGGAAGGTGCCTTTGACATTAACCCGCATCGTTCGGTCGAAGTCTTCCTCCGACATGTTGTCGACCCGGCCGGGCAACACGATTCCCGCATTGTTGACCAGAATGTCGATCCGCCCGAAGGCGTCCACAGTCTCCCGGACGATCCGCTCGGCATCGGCCGCGACGGAGACGTCGCCCTGGACGAAAATCCCCTCCGCCCCCGCCTTCCGCACAAGCTCCAGCGTTTCCGCCCCGCGATTCGGAGTAAGCGCGTTTACCGCCACTTTCGCTCCCTTCTCGGCGAACAGCACGGCTGTCGCGCGTCCGATACCCGCTCCGGCTCCTGTCACCAGCACCGCTTTATTGGAAAAGTTCAAGTTCCGCTCATTCCTTTCCGAAGATCATGTCGGGAACGACCAATACCAAATCCGGAACGAAGACGACCCCGACCACCACCAGCACGATGGCCAATAGCAACAACCAGGATTCCTTGAGAAATTGCCAGATCGAGCATTCGAAGATGGAGCAGACGATAAACATGACCACCCCCACCGGAGGAGTCAGCAGACCGATGGTCAGCGTCAGAACCATCACAATCCCGAAGTGCACCAGATCGATATCCAATTGCTTGGCGACCGGGATGAGAATCGAGGTCAGCAGCAGGATCAGGATCGTCGAGTCCATGAACATCCCGACGACGAGAAGAAAGGCGATAATGATCAGCATGATGACCCACGGCGTGTCGGAGATGCCGAGCACGTATTCCGCCAGCTTTTGCGGAATTTGCTCCCAGGTCAACCCGTAGCTGAAAATCGACGACAAGGCGATCAGCAGCATGATCATGCCGATGTCGAGCGCCGTATCCTCCAGGGTTTTGACGAACTTCTTCCAGGTAAATTCCCTGTACACGAGCAGGCCGATGACAATGGCATAGACCACGGCGAAAGCGCCGGCCTCCGAAGGCGTGAACAGGCCGAAGCGCAAACCTACAATCAGCAGGATCGGGAAGAGAAACGCCCAGATGCAATCGATAAACGTCGTCCCGATCTCTTTCAGCGAGGCCGCATGTCCCCGCTCCGGCTGGTATCCTTTGCTTCTGGCGGTAATCGCCACCGCGACCATTAACAGCGCTGTCATGAGGAGGCCGGGAACGAGCCCCGCCGCGAATAGCCGCCCGATGGAAACTTCTCCGATGCTTCCGTACAACACCAGTCCGATGCCCGGGGGAATCATCGTGGTAATCAGCGAGCTGCAGCCGATGACGCCGGCCGCGAACCCTCTGGAATATCCTTTGTTGATCATGCCGGGCCCCAGCACGCGCCCAAGCATGGTCGCATCGCCGATGGCCGAACTCGTGATTCCGCCGAGCATCGTGGCCAGCACCATGTTGACCTGCGCAAGCCCGGCCCGCAAATGCCCGGCCAGCACCGCCGCCAGCTTCATCAGCCGGTGCGTGATGCCGGTTTCGTTCAGCAGGTTCCCCGCAAAGATGAACATGGGGATGGCGAGCAGAACAAAACTCTGTGTCTGCGTAAGCACAAGCTGGACCGGTACGGTAAACGACAAGGTCGGCTGCTGCAGGAAGAAGACGGCCCCGGCAATCCCGATGGCAAACGCTACAGGCATGCCCATGAGCATGAATAAAAAGAACAGGACGATAACCAGCACCATGGTTTAATCCTCCGCGATCGCAGATTGCAGATTAAAGAAACTCTTGATTTCCCGCCGTTTGTTGGAAATGCTGATATCCTCTCTGAATCTGATCCTTCAGTTTCAATATTGTCGTGACCATCATAAGCGCGCATCCGACCGGCACGCTAAGCGTCACCCACGTATAGCTGAAGCCCGGGATTCCCTGGAATGTCCTTAACCGGGTGGTATAGGAGAGCCAAAAACCGAATCCGACCAGCGCCGCCAAAAACAGAAGAATGATGATCTGATTGACCAATTTGAGATAAAACTGAACTTTGACCGGCAGCCGTTCCACAACCAGGTTAATGCTCATCAGCTTGTCGTTTCTCATCGCGATATCGGCGCTCAGGAACACGCACCACGCGAACAGGAAAGTCGCCGCGTCCACCGCCCAAGCGACGGGGTAATGAAGGGTTCTGGCCACTGCCGAGAAAAATACCAAGGCCGTCAAGAGCGCCAACGAACTTTTGGCTATGAAAATCTCGATCTTGCCGATTGCGTCATAGAGTTTCATCCGTATCCACCTCGCGTCGAGCCTTCGAGAAAGGGGGCGTGTCTCCGCTCCCGCCCCGCCGGACGGGAACGGAGACCGCCCGATGTGCTTTTGCAGCCAATCGTTTACGGTCGCGGCTTATGGGGTTTTGCCCATTTCCTTGTAAATCCGGTCCCGCACTTCGGTCAGGTTCAATTTCTCGTACGCCGCTTCCCCGGCCTTTTTAAAGGCTTCGATATCCACATCCGACACGATGGTCATGCCTTTGCCGATAAGTTCCTGCTTGATTTGTTCCGCTTCCTGCTCCATGATCCTGGACGTTTCAAGCCCCGCCTTGTTGGCCTCTTCGACGAGAATGTCCTGGTATTCCTTCGGAAGGCTGTCGAAAAATTTCTTGCTGATGACCTCGAAATTAATCAGCAAGATGTGTTTCGTCTCGCTGATGTATTTCGAAGCCTCGTACAGCTTGCCGCCCGTCACGTTCCGGTACACGAGCTCGGCGCCGTCGATGGCTCCCTGCTGCAGGCCGACGTACACTTCGCCGAACGGCAGCGCCACGGGGGACGCACCCAGGGCGCGGACGGACTCCTGCCAAATCGGCACGCCGGGGGTCCGGATTCGAAGCCCCTTCAGATCTTGCGGCGTCCGGATCGGCTTGTTCGTAACCATATGTCTGAATCCTTGAACCCAGTTGAAGGATAAAACCTTAATCCCGTGTTTGTTCTCCAATTCTTCCATCCATTTTTTCACGGAAGGCAGTTCGTTTAACTTCTCGACTTCTTCAATGCTGTTCACGAAATAAGGGGCGTTCATCACCGCGATATCGGGAACGTACATCCCAAGACGGGCTGAATCGGTATTCTGGCCCACATTGACACCCTGCTTCAATTGCTCGATGATGTCTTCTTCCACACCCAACTGAGCGCTGGGGAATACTTGGATTTCGAGCCCGCCGTTCGTCCTTTCCTTCACGCGTTCCGCCCAATTCAGAAATCCTTGGTGAAACGGTTCCGATTCCGACAACACATGGTTGAATTTCAAGACGTATTTTTTGTTGGGAGATCCCTGGCTGTCTTCTGTTCCGCAAGCGGCCAATACGGACAATACCAAAACCATGGCCAACAGGACGCCGACGATTCTCTTGGCTTGGATCATCGAACTTCTCCTCCCGATTGTGCGATTTTCCCCATAACCTTTGCTCCGACAACACCGGTAACGCGCGGTGACTGTGTTCCCCCACCGTTTTCATTTTTCACCCCCTCCCCGTGTCCGCGTCTCCATTTCTTTTAACAAATCCATCAAATTATGGACGGAACGGATCGCCATTTTCTCGACCGCCTCCGCGGTATAGGCTCCGGCGTGAGGCGTCAAGACAAAGTTATCCAGCGTCAACAGCTTTTCGGACGGAGACGGCGGCTCCTTGGAAAATACATCCTGCGCGGCAAACGCGATCCTTTTATCCTTCAAGGCGGCATACAGGCTGTCTTCGTCGACCAGCTCTCCTCTGGAGGTATTGATGAGAATGGCGGACGGCTTCATCCGCTGCAGCGTGTCGGAATTGATCAGATGCCGGGTTTCCGGAACAAGCGGAAGATGCAGCGTGACCACATCCGATACCGACAAGATCTCCGGCAAGGAGTCGCAACGGGTTATCTCATGCTGTTCCAGAAACTCGAAATCGTTAAAATAAGGGTCGTACAACAACACGTTCATGCAAAGGCCCTTCGCTCGTTTGGCCACCTCCTTGCCGATCATGCCGCCGCCGATCACGCCAACCGTTTTGCCCGTCAGTTCGATTCCCCGAACCCGGCTCCACCCTCCGTTCTTCACGTCGGCGATCATGACGGAAACTCTGCGCGCGGCTTCGAACATCAGCGCGATCGCCAGTTCCGCGACAGATATGTGATTGCTACCTAAAGCGCTTACAACTTTGATATTCAGTTTTTCGGCCGCCTTCAAATCGATATTGTCCAGCCCGACGCCGTATTTCGAAACGGCTCTCAGATCCCGGCAGCTTCTGAGCACTCTCTCGGAGAGAGGGTCGATCCCCACGATCATACCCACGACATTTTCTTTGGCGAGTTCGATGATCTCGTCCTCCGTCAACGTCCTGCCCGTGTCGTTTGCAAGGATGCCGTAACCCGCACGTTCCAACAGAGGATCAATTTTTTCCTTGTAGGTATGAAACGATTTGGGCGTAATCAAAATGTTCATGCCGTCAAGCACCTCCTGAATCGGCCTCCCGTCAAATTCCGGCGGAATGTTGCGCGTAATATTTCAAATACCTGGCATAACGCCGTTCATAATACGCCCGTTTGCTCGCATCCGGCTCGTAGCGGCTGTTGAACGTCGGCTTGATGTCCTTGACGGAAGCGATTTCGCCTGCCGCTTTGAGACCCATGTAGGCGGTTCCCACCAGCGACGCGTGCAGCAGGCCGTCCGTGTGAACCGGCAGCCCGAATATCGAAGCGGCCATTCGAAGCCAGAACGGCGATTTCTCGATTCCCCCCGATATGCTGATCCATTTCGGCGGCTGTCCCACAATCGGCAGGGTAATCTCGTAACACTGTTTCAGATTGAACAGCACTCCCTCCAAAGCCGAGTAATACAGGTCATACAGATCGTGGTCGATCCTCATCTCGAACAACATGGCTCGTTTCGTATCGTCCCAGCCCGGACAACGCTCGCCGGCCAGAAAGGGAAGAAAGATCGGCGCCTCCCCTTTCATAAGCGACCGCTCCGCTCCCCGGTCCAAATCTTGCAGGCTGATGCCGCGATGAAAACCGAGAATTTTTTTGCCCATCCAATCGATGCTGTTGCCCGCGCCGGCGATGGCGCTACCGGCGATCCACATGTTCTCCACCCCTACGTAACACCAGGTGGAAGGATAATCGGCAAGCACCGGTTTTTCCGTGGAGATGCGCATGGCCGCGCTGGTTCCAACGGAAAGGCTCATGATCTGATCTGCGAAGGCGCCCGCCGCCACCTGGTTCATGCACCCGTCGGCTCCCGTTACGAGGACCGGCGTGCCTTCCGCCAGCCCCAGCATCGCCGCCGCTTCTCCCGACAAAGGAGCCGTATATTCCGACTCCACCAGGTTCGGCAGCATGCTGCCGTCGACCCCGGCCAGCCGCAATGCTTCCTCATCCCACCGAAGCGTATGAAGATTCAGAAATCCGCTGGCCGAAGCGGTGCTTATAGATGCGGCAAATTCGCCGGTCAGTTTCAAAAAGAGATATTCCGGCATGGACGCGATAAAGGCTGCCCGTCCCGATCCTCCGTTCTCTTTTTCGTGAATATATTTCCAGATCGTGTAGGAAACATGGATCGGACATCCGGTGCGCTTGTACAGCGAAGTGAAGAGCTCCGTATCCTTCCTGTATTTGTCCGTGGTGACGGACGCGCTGGTGTCGGCCCATGTGCTTAGACGGGACACGGGGCTTTTGTTTTTGTCCAGAAGCACCAGACTGTGACTCCATATGCTGCAGGCGGCCACCATGTCCACGCGCCCGATTCCGTTCCGCTCCAACAGCCGCTTGCCGGTCCGCAGCGTTTCTTCCATGATTTTATCGGCGTCGTACGTAAGGGTATCGCCCGCTTCGGCGGAATAGTTGTTCAACAACAGATCAACTGCGCCTTCGCCGCTCTTGTAAAGCATGGCTTTGGCCGACGCCGTCGACGCCTCCAATATGAGAATGAGCAACGTGCACACCTCTTTTCGCCCTATCGTCCGCAGCCGGTCGAACACCAAGAAGCCGCGGGCCGGACCGGCTTAACGGTCCTGATCGTGTTGGAGCATCTCATACACATTTTTTTTCGCGTTAGCGATATGCACTTCGATACACCTGCGGAGCTCCGCTTCGTCCTGCGCCGTCAAAGCATGATAGATGGCTTCGTGCTCCTTGACGCCCTGGATCATCCCTTCTCTCGGCTGACGGCCGTATACGTAGTGGGCGTACACGTGGGTCCCCAAGTTGTTGTAGATTTGCAACATGCGATGATTTCCCGAGCATTTGACGAATAGCTGATGGAACTCCTGGTCCAAATAGTAATTTTGAAAATAATCGTTCAGATCCCGGATATTTTCGATGATGCGTTTATGTTCCGTCAAATTCTCCAGGAACTTCTCCCGGATCTCCGCATTGTTTTTGAATGTCTCCATGACCCGGTCGATGTAGTAGGTTTCGAACATGCACCGGATATCCATCAATTCCTCAATTTCCTGCCATTTCACTTTTCTGACGCACATGCCCCTGCGGGGAAAGCTCTCGACCAATCCTTCGGTAACGAGCCGATTTAACGCCTGCTTGATCGGCGTTTCGCTGATTCCGTACCGTTCATGCAATTCCCTGACGACTATTTTCTGTCCCGGAACGAGTATTCTCTCGGTAATATCCTTTTTGATTGCCCGATAGGCCACTTCCACCAGCGTCTCCGTCTTGTAGTTCAGGATCTCCAAGTTCTGTCTTCCTCCCACAGGATTGCAAGCCCTAATTCGCTTTACCGTGTTAAAGTTTTAGATCTAAAATTGAAAATTCTATATCTATTATAGCGGGTGTTAGCGGATTCCAAAAGCCCCCAAGTTAAAAAATGGGTTCGCAAAAAAAGAGAGAGCGCCTTGCGGCTGCTCTCGGTCTTGCACGGAGACCCCCCGGCTCGCGCCCGTTATGGCCTCCCTGCCTGTATTCGCTTCGGTTCGCTTTGAGTCCTTCGCAACATTTCGTCGCGTCTACGCTCGTATTCCGGCTATCGGCTTTGCAGCTTCTTGAATACCTCGTAGCTTCGGCGCGCGCACTCCGAGATCGCGATCGGATGATACCCGGGGATTTCCGCATACAGCGTATCCTGCAGCGGTTCGGTCCACTTTCGCGGCAGCTTGGCGGCGCCGATCTGTGCTCCGAGAATGGAACCGACGGTCGCTCCGTTGCAGTCAGTATCCCACCCGCCGAGCACGGCCGTCGCGATTCCTTTCTCGAAATCGCCGTCCGCGAACACAAGCGACGCGGCGACCAGGGCGGCATTGTTGTTGGTGTGCACGTAATGGTAATGGCTGAACGTGTCCCAGAGGCGGCGCACCAACTCGACCTGGTCGTCCGTCGACCGGGCGATTTCGACCCCCTTGCGGACGTCGTGCGCCAATCGGCAGTTGGCGGGAATCTCGCTCAGTCCGATGTCGACGATCCGGTTCGCATCCCGTTCGACAAAGGCCGCCGCGATCATCGCCGCCACGAACATCGCGCCGTAGATGCCGTTCTTGACATGCGAGAGCGACGCGTCGCGATGAGCCAGTTCGGCCGCCAGTTCGGGATGGCCGGCCGCGCCGTAGGCGTATGCGTCGACGCGGATTTGCGCGCCGATCCATTCCCGGTACGGGTTCAGATAGGTGCGGACCCAGTCCAGCTTTTCCCGGACGTTCTCCGGACGCCCGCCCTTCGAGTGGGAAGTGATCCGGGCGAAATTCAAATACGCCTGCGTCTCGGCCGTGCACACCTGGCGGTAGGTAAGCTTCTCATGCCACAGCTTGCCGACATCCCAGGTGTCCCAATCCAGTCCTTTCCGCTCCAGCATCTCCAGACCCAGCACCGTATAGCGGATGTCGTCGTCGGTTTCCATATAGCGGATTCGTTCGCGAACGCTTTCGGCTCCCCAGGGGGCCAGTTCCATCCCGTACGTCTGCCGCGCCCGCGATTCGTTCGGCACATAGCCGCCGATCGGCCAGGCGTCGGCGCCTTCGAACCACAGTTTCACGTTCAGCCAGCCGGGCCGTCCGTCCATTCCCAGCATAAACGGCAAGTTTTCCAGAGGTTTTCCAAGCGCACACCCGACCGCCCGTCCGAGCCACGCTCCGTAAAATTTGTCCCGCCACATGTCATCGGTCCATTCCGACGCAAGCCGTCGCGGGCCGTCGGGGCGTTGGGCCCGGATGTCCGTCAGGTCCGACGGTTCCGAGTAGGGAAATTCCGCCCGGACCGGAAGCTCGGCCAACTCTTGGTATACCTGGAGCAGCCTCGCCTCGTCGTCTCCCGCCTCCTCCACCTTCCGGTCGAAGCCCGTCACGTCGCAGCCTTCTTCTTCCCGCTGTTTAACCTCTATCCGCACCAGAGCGGCCAGTGAATCCCATCCTGCCATTGCGCATTCTCCTTTCGAACTAAACCGTTGTACTCGTCCCCATTTTACTACAGCGGCGGAGCAAAGAAGGAAATGGACATTTTTCCGACCGTGATCGACTTTCGATTAATCGGCAAAAACCGATGCCGGGATGCGAACCTTTTTTTGCGGCAGGACCGGCTAAAAAAATCCGCACCTTCCGGCACGGATCGGTCCATCCTACTCAAAAGCTTCCGTATCGCCGGCTTTCTCCAGGGAACGAACCTCGACGGTTACGGATTTGTATCCGGTGAGATCCCCTTTGCCTACGGTTTCAAATGTGGAAGCGGTATAATGCTCATCGCTGCCGTAGTCGCTCCCCTCGATGTCGGCTGTGCCCAGGACATTGCCGACTTCGTCGTAGAACGTCAACGTCGCTTCGTAACGGTAATGCCCGTCCGGTTTGTTCAGGCTGATCCATCCCTTCACTTTGGTGAAGCCATCCTGTTCCAACAAGCGGAATGTGCCGACGGACAAGCTGCGGGTCGAGTCGCTGATCGGCGTATCCGGCGGTACGGGCAACGGATGCGGAACCGGACTGACGCCGGTTAGCGATGCAAACGCATATCCGGATACGTCCCGGTCGGCGACCGCCTTGAATTCCCGAATCTGGTCGCCGCCGGAAACAAACGGCACGTCCTTGAACGACGCTTTGCCGATATAGCGGCCCTGGTCGTTATAGAAACGAATTTCCCCTTGAGCCGCCACTTCCGTACCCGGCGCAATCGCATTTCGCGCAGAGGCCATAGCCTCCCAGTGCTCCTGCCCGATGTACAGTTGGCCGGTTACCACGGTCTCCCCGCCCTCTTTGGCCGCTTGCAGGTGTCCCGCCCGAATGCCGCTCGTCATATGCGTGACATTGAAGCCGTCGTCCACGACGATCGTCGAGGAGTCCTCGTCGTAAGCCACCACCGCGCCGAGGCTCTCCGCGACGTACCGGATGGGCACGTACGCATGGCCGTTTACATTTACGGTCGAATATCCTTCGGGCAACTCCCGCGTGACGCCGTTGATTTTGTATTTTGCGGGAAACAAAACGGCTTGAATGGAATCGCTGGCCGATACGGTTACGGCTCCGGAGACCACCGCCCCCAGAACGAAGCCGCCGATCCATTTGTTCATGGCTCTCCAACCTTTCCGATTATAGGGTTCCGGATAACTAGACGTTTGAAGAATATGGAATGTTACAAGGATTGCCGATTTTTTAAGTTACGGTAATTTTATTATGTAAACTTGATCGGAACGGCGAAAACATTCCGTGTCCGTTCGAGCCCGAAACCATATAATTAACTGCATTAAAAATCAATCGGATTAATGAATGCGGCCGGTTAACCCCCATGATCGCAAGCTGTTTCGGAGGCTTTGCCGGCCGCCGTTTGCGCGCCGTTCTGCCGCACAAGCCGTCGCTTATACGCGGGCGCCCGAATCAGGCTGCTGTTGCGCCGGCATGATGGGAAGTTGCCGAAGCCCGGGAATCGGCGAGACAACAATAATCAACAAAGCCCCCAACAGTCCCGTCGCGGCAAGAAACAACGTGGGCCTTATTCCGATCCAATCCCCCAACACGCCTCCCAAAAATGCTCCGACGGGTATAACGCCCGACACGAAAAAACGGTAGCTGGCGTTCATCCGCCCCAATAATCTCTCAGGAGTGACGGTCTGTCTCAGGCTGACGCCATGAATGTTGGACATGCTTACGCCCAATCCGTTCAGCAATAATGCGGCGATCAATAAAGAAACGTATAAAGGCGAAGGGCCGGAAACGGCGGGAAACAGAAGCGGAGTCAGGCAGGCCGCCGCCATTGAAAAAACGATCGCATTTCCAAGACCCAGCTTTCGAGCCGCGGCCCCGGCCATGAGCGAACCCAGCAAAGAGCCGATGCTGAGCGCTGTCATAAAAAGACCGATCATCACTTTTCCGATGCCGAGTTCCGTGCTCCAATAAAGGATCAAAAGCGTCGATATCATTTGGCTGAAAAAATTAAAGGTCGCCGCTTCCCCGGCAATGGATCTCAGGTAAGGGTTTCGAATGACCGTCTGAAACCCTTCCTTTATATCGTGCCCTATGTTTTTTCTCGTTGAACTTGGGCTTGGCGACGGTTCTGCTTTTTGGATCAGCATCAGGCTGACGGAGGAGAAGAGATAAGTGGCCGCATCGATCATCAACACGATCGGCGCCGTGAACAGATTGATCAAGACGCCCGCGATCCCGAGGCCCCCCACTTGGGCGACGGAAGCGCTCGCCTGCAATTTGCTGTTTCCTTCCAGCAAATCTTCTTTATTCACTAGGGAAGGAAGATACGATTGATAAGCCAATTGAAAGAAAACGGAAAGCGCGCCGTCCAAAAAGCCGATTGCGTACAGCAGTTCGATTCTCAGAAGATTCAAAAGATGCAGAACCGGTATGAGAATCAGCAAACCTGCTTTTCCCAAATTGGCGGCGATCAGGATGGGCCGGCGTTTGCTGCGGTCAATCCACACCCCGGCGAATAAGGAGAGGAGAATAAAGGGCGCAAACCCGCACGCGCCGAGAATGCCCATTTGCAACGGCGTTGCCTGCAGGAACAGGACCGCGGTTAGCGGCAAGGCCAATTGCGTAAATTGCGAACCGAATAACGATACGGTTTCGCCCACCCATAATTTCATAAAGTCCCGGTTGCGCCAAAGCCCGGTTCTCATCGTTTTCCCCTTCTCCCCTGCCGAGAAATTCGTCATGGTCCGTTGGCCTAAGCTCTGTTTGCGGGCCACGTTCCCTGCTGTTTGCGGATCAGCACAATTTGTCCGGTGTGATACGCGTCGTGCGTCATCCAAAGCGCCAACTGCTCGCCAATCGTGGCCGAGGACAACGTGTTGTCCAGATCGTCATCGCTGAGAGCCGCCATAGCCTTGCGCAGTTCTTCCGCAATCCGACGGGTCTGCTCCAGCGTCGCGCGCCAGCCGGATTCGTCTTCATCCTCTCCCGGTTCCCCGAAGGTTGCGTCGTTGGAGTTGTCATACTTGGGGGATTTGCCGGCAAGACGATCCAGAAGCCGTTCATTATAATAATTGATATGACGGACGATCTGCCGGATCGTATTGCCGCCGCCGGGAGGCTTCCAGGAAGCCTCCCTCGCCGAAACCCCTTCGAGTGCAACAGACAGTGGCGGAAACCACTCTTCTTTCTCCCAACTGTGATCCCTCTGCAAAAGCAACAGGTCGATCCGACTGCGCTTCATCTTCGATCCCTCCCGACTAGGTCATTCGCATAAATGGCGTACGGGTGTTACAATATCTCGTAGGTTACACCGAATATGTAACAACCTAATTGTATTATGATAGTTACAAGCAGATGATATCACGCTAACCGCCACGGCCGCAACCTATTTTTGGAGGGAAAACATTTTGGATTTGCTCTGGACCGACTTTCTGAACAGCATGTGGCACGACTGGCGCGGCAGCGGCCGTTCCGAAGACCGCCTGGAAAAGCCCGCTTGGCTTGAGAGATTTACGGCAACCTGGAATCTGAATGCGCCGCTTCCGCTTCAGCCGGAGGAGCTCGACGCGTTAAAGAAACTGAGAACCTTGTTGGGCCGTATGGCCGAAAACGTTGTCGCGGGTTTTCTCCTTCACCCGGACGATCTGCAGCAATTAAACCAGGCGATGGCAAGGTCGCCGGTCACCCGGCAGCTTGTCCGGACGGATGGGAAATACCGGCTGGAACTCGTGCCGCTCCGGCAAGACTGGGTCCATGCGATGGCGGACATTGCCGCTTCCTTTGCCCTTACGCTGGCGGAGGGGGATGATGGACGGATTCGCATCTGCGACAATCCGCACTGCCGGTGGGTCTTTATCGACAGTACCCGCAATCGTTCCAAGCGGTTCTGCGACGACAAGCTGTGCGGAAACCTGATGAAAGTGCGCCGCTTCCGCGCCCGCAAGCAAAGCTCCGACCATGCCGAGTCCGGCCGCGGCCAGAAGGAATAGGTTATCGATCGCCGCAATGCCTGGCCGATACCGCCGTCGCCCCCGGGAAGCGGCCCGCCCAACAAAAAAAGCCTGCGACATCGCAGACTTTATTAATTAACCACATTAAAAATAAACCAGATAAACAATGGCGGCCAGCACCAGACGGTAAATCGCAAACGGCACCAGCTTGATCCGGTTGATCAGCTTCAGAAAAAACTTGATCGAGATCAAAGCGAACACAAAAGCGCTGATAAATCCGACGATAAAAAACGGCAAAGCGTCAAGCGTGAAATATTCCAGGTTTTTCAGCAGCGAAATGCCGCTCGCCCCCGCCATGATCGGGACCGCCATAATAAAGGTAAAGTCGGCCGCCGCGCGGTGGCTCATGCCGAGCAGGACGCCTCCGGAGATCGTCGAGCCGGAACGGGAAAACCCGGGCCACAACGACAAGCATTGAATAAGGCCGACGGCTAACGCATGGCGGTACGTGATCTGATCCACCGATTCGACGAGGGGCTTCTTCGGCGCGAACCGGTCCGCCGCAATCATCAGAAGCGCACCGATCACAAGACCGATCAGCACGGTGGACGTCGAGAACAGATGCTCGTCGATATAATCGTCGAACAGCAGTCCCAGGACACCCGCCGGAATCAGCCCGACGATCACGTGCGCCAGCTTGAGCCGTCCGGCCGAGCCGCGCACGACCGCAATCTTCTTCCTGTCGAGACCGAGCAACTGAACAAAGCGGTCCTTAAAGACGATGACGACCGCCAGAATCGAGCCCAACTGGATGACGATCTTAAACGTATTCGCCACGTATTTGGTCAGAAACTCCTCCGATTTCAGCCACATGTCATCGACGATAATCATATGACCGGTCGAAGAGACCGGAGCGAACTCGGTCAGCCCTTCGACAAGCCCCAGTATAATCGCCTTGAGTAACGTCAAAAAATCCATTGCTCTCCTCCTCCCGCTCCTATAGACGAACCCCATCTCTAGTTCCCCTGCATGATTGTACCTTATTTTTCACCGAAACTCTACTTTCCCGCCTATCGGTTTGCTACAATACTAATACATGGCGGCTGCCATGAAATTTCCCGTAACAAGATTATGTAAACTAAAAGGCGAGACGATATGAACATTTTGAAAGCGAAAGACCGTCTGGAACTCGACAAAAAGCTTCCGACCATGCCGTGGTACGTGGAAAAGTTCATCAACTACAAGCTGCCGGACTTGTCCCCTTCCTCCCTGCTCGAGTACGTCCGGGATTACGAGACGTTCTTCAAATGGATGCTGGCGGAAGGACTGACGGAGGCCGGCAAGATCAGCGACATTCCGCTGTCCGATCTCGAACGGCTGCATATGGACAGCATCGACAATTTCCGGATGTTTCTCATGACCCGGCGCGACCACGCCAACAGCCGGACGACCGTCACGCGCAAGCTGTCCTCCCTCCGGTCGCTGTTCCATTATCTCAGCCAGATTGCCGAAGACGAGAACTTTTACCCGCTGCTTAAACGCAACGTGATGGCCAAAGTGTCGATCAAGCGAACCAACAAGCCGAAGGATACGGCGGCCAAGCTGGAAGGCAAGCTGCTGCAGGAATCGGAGATTCGAGAATTTATTCAGTACATCAAGGAAGGTTACGCCAACGATCTGGCGGGCAACAAGCAAGCGCTGCACGCCCACGCCAAAAACAAAATCCGCGACGCCTGCATCGTCAGCCTGATTCTCAATTCGGGCCTGCGCGTATCCGAGGTCGTCAATCTGAACGAGGACGATATCGATCTCAAAAAAAAGCTCGCGTACGTATACCGGAAGGGCAAAAACGACGAAACGTTTAAAACCCCCGTCTATTTCCGGCAGGATGCGGTCGAGGACCTTGTCCGATATTTGGAGATCCGGCGAACCGAATATGCCGCCCCCAAAAAAGAAAAAGCCCTCTTTCTGGCGATCCCGAACGGACAGAAAGAAGGCAAACGCATGACGAAGCGGGCGATTCAGGAAATGGTCCTCAAATACGCCAAACGGTTCGGCAAGCCGTACCTCTCCGTCCATAAGCTGCGCCATTCCTTCGCCACCGACTACTATTTGCAGAACGATATTTACAAGACGCAAGAGCAGCTCGGCCACGCGTCCCCGGAGACGACCCAGATCTACGCGCATCTCACCGACAAGACGATGGCCGAAGCGATCGACAAGAGAGCAACGGAGACGCAAGAATGACCGGAAGGAGACACGGACCGGAGAACGGCCGAAGACTCGGTCTATCGTCCAGGCTCCCATTCGACTTCGGTTGATTAACAGCCGGAACATTCCGTCGTATGATCATAACATCCCCATTTATACGAGGATGATGGTCATGGTAACGGAGAAGGAATTGTATATCGTATTAACCGATACCGGCACCTTGTTCACCCGGCTGATCAAACAGGTGACGGGCGCGCCGCTTAACCACGCTTCGCTGGCGCTCGATCCCCGGCTGAACGAAGTTTACAGCTTCGGACGCAAAAACGTCCGGAACCCGTTCTTCGGCGGATTCGTCCGGGAAAATATCCGGCATCCCTTCTTCCGCCAAGCAGAATGCGCCATATACAAATGCACCGTGAGCACGGACGCCTACCTGCGCATCGCCCGCCGGATCAACGAGATGCGCAGGAGCCCGGAGCGATACAAATATCATCTGCTTGGCTTGTTCGGCGTCTTGTTCGATAAGCCGATCGAGTCGAAGGACGCTTACTTCTGCTCCCAGTTCGTCGCTTCCGTGTTCGAGCAAGCCGGATTCCCGCTTGTCGGCAAGCCGGCCTGTCTGGTGACCCCGGAGGACCTCTCGAAATCCCCTTATCTGCAATTGGTGTACCGAGGCAACATGCACGACTTCAGCGAGCAGCACGCCGGTTGACGGTGGCGGGCTCCGGTCCTTAACCGGGCGATTCGCTCAGCCGGTCCGTTCCGGCCAATCCCCTCCCGCGCTGCGGCTCCGGAGAATGCCGGCGGCGCGGACGTTTATTGGTCCAGCAAATTGATCAGGGCCGGGGGCAGCGAAAACGATTGGTTGTCAATAGTCAACTGCCGCAGCTCCTCCACGTTTTCGCCGGCGCGGTCTTCCTTGATCTCTTCGATTTCCCTGTGCAGTCGTTCCATCTTGATGTCCAGCGCGGATGCCGAATCGGCCGCTTCCTTTAATTCGGCGAGCAGCCTTGCAGGTACCGCTTGATTGTATTTGTAATAAATTTTGTGCTCCAGACTCGCCCAGAAATCCATCGCGATCGTCCGGATCTGCACCTCGACGCAGACATTCTCCTTGCGGTCGGACATAAACACGGGAACTTCCACGATCAGGTGAAGGCTCCGATAGCCGTTGGGCTTCGGGTTTTGAATGTAATCTTTCACCTCGACCAGCTTCAAATCCCCTTGATTGACCAGCATCTCGCTGATCCGGTAGATGTCGGAGATAAACGAGCACGTGATGCGCAAGCCCGCGATGTCCTTGATATGGCTCCGGATGCTCGCAAAGGAAAAGGGAATGCCTTTGCGGTACAGCTTTTTCAGGATGCTCTCCGGCGTCTTCAACCGCGATTTCGTATGTTCGATCGGATTATAATCATGGAGAAAATGAAATTCCTCCTGTAAAATTTCAACCTTTGTCTCCAGCTCGTCCAACGCGAATTTGTACATCATCATAAACCGGGTAATTTCGTTTTTGAATTGCTTCAACTGCGCGATGGAAAGTTGACTCATGTTATAACTCCCTTCCCGTCTATCGGTTGCCGATCTCTCCGGACGGATACCCAAAGAGTAGTACACGGACGGCAAAAAATCAAACGAACCCCGGCCTCGCGCAAAAAAAATCAGCCTTTCCGAGCGGAAAGGCTGAGTCGCGGCGATGTTACGCCGTTTGCTTATGCGGAGCGGCCTTCAAAATCGGCAGCAGCACGATAGCGCCGATCAGCATAAGCGCGGCCGAAAGAACGTATACGGTATACAAGCTCGTATGCTCCTTGACGATGCCCGCCGCCGACATCATCAGAACCATCGCGCCCATAAACATCGGCGTCATGATGCCGTTCACGCGTCCCACGAAGTCGGACTCCGTCTGCTGCAAAATAAACGTGCTCATTCCGACTTGAATCAGCGGATAGATCAAGCCGCTTATAACGCTTCCCACAATCGTCAGCCACAGCTCCGTCGACCAGCCGGTCAGCCAGATTCCGGCGACGTCGATCAGCAGACCGGCGAACAACATCTGCTGCGGCAGCAGCTTCTTGGACAACGCCATCGCCATCGCGCCGCCCGCCAGCATCGCGATGCCGCTGCTGACGAGCAGCCACTGCAGATTTTCCTTGGGCAGCCCCAGCCGTTCCGTCACCACGAATACGCCCAGCGGTTGAATCAGCCCGATCGCCAGGCCGGCCACAAAGAAACAGACCGACAGCGTCGAAAGCGTCTTGCGCGCGAACACGTAGCGGAAGCCGTCCTTCATGTCCGTCCACAGCGACGTCGCTCTCGCTTCCTGCCGGTCCTCCCGGTCCGGCGGCAGCAGCGTCAGCACGGCGGCGGACAGCAGGAAGGCGACGCCTACGACGGCGAGGGAGATCGTGACGCCCGCTTGCTGGAACATGAACGTGCCCAGTATCGGTCCGAGAATCAGGAAAATCGCGAAGATCGTCTGGTACATCGACATGCCGGCCTGAATCAGCGGCTCGGGCACATGCTGCTTGAACAGCTTCATGCCGGACGGCTGCGAGAATTGCGAGAGAATGGCCGAGATGAGCATCGCGAAAAATATCGCTTTCCAGGAACCAAACACCATCGTGCCCAAGACCGCGAAGATCGAAGCCGCGCTTAAAATATCGCACCAGACCATCGTGCGTTTGGGCTTCCAGCGGTCGGCGAACGTGCCGCCGATAAACGAAAACAGGAAGATCGGCGCAAATTCCGCAACCGAGATCAGTGATACGGCGATGACGTTCTCGTTCGTCACCTCCACCACGTACAGCAGCACGGCGAAATTCCGAATCCATACGCCAATCTGCAGAAAGACGTTCGACAACAGGATCACTTGCACGAACCGGTTGGAAAACAAGGATGATGCTGCAGGATTCGTTGACATGGGTGATAAATCTCCTCTCCGGGCGCGCGCTTCCGCGCGAATCCCAGACACCAGATTAGCAGATTGCCGATGCGAACGCAATACGAACAAAACGGAAAAATCCGTTTAACCCAAAATCGGACTCCGGCAGCCGAAAGGTTGCGTTCCGGGCGCCGACAGAAGGCGCAACAAATAAGAAACCGGGATAGCCGCGGCCTGGGCGGATACCCGGTTTCTTGCAATCGGAACGTTATGATTCGGCGATCAGGGCAGCAGCGTGCGGCCCATCAGGTAGCGGTCGACTTCGCGGGCCGCTTCGCGTCCTTCGTTAATCGCCCAGACGACCAAGCTTTGTCCGCGGCGCATGTCGCCGGCGGCGAAGATGCCTTCGACGTTTGTCTTGTATTTGCCGTATTCGGCTTTGACGTTCGAACGCGCGTCCTGTTCGACGCCAAGCTGCTTCAGCAGTTGGTTCTCGGGTCCCTCGAAGCCCATCGCGATCAGCACGAGGTCCGCCGGCCACACTTTCTCGGTGCCTTCGATCACTTGGTTGGTCGCGCGGCCGTTTTCGTCTTTCGTCCGGATGACTTCGACGGTGTGCACTTCTTTGACGTGCCCGTTCTCGTCGCCGACGATACGCGTCGTCAAAATTTTATACGCGCGCGGATCGGCGCCGAACAGGGCTTTCGCTTCCTCGTGGCCGTAATCGACCCGGTAGACGTTCGGGTACTGCGGCCACGGGTTGTTCGCCGGACGCGTCAGCGGCGCTTCCGGATAGATGACGAACTGCGTCACGCTTTTGCAGCCCAGACGGATCGACGTCGCCACGCAGTCCGTGCCGGTGTCGCCGCCGCCGATGACGATGACGTTTTTGCCTTCCGCCGGGATGAAGTTGCCGTCCTGCAGATTCGAATCGAGCAGGCTCTTCGTCGCTTGCGTCAGGAAATCCATCGCGAAGTGAACGCCTTTCAGATGGTCTCCTTCCAGGTTCAGCGGACGCGGCTTGGTCGCTCCGCCGGCCAGAATGACGGCGTCGAATTCGGATTTCAGCTTCTCCGCCGGATAGTTGACGCCCACCTCGGTGTTCGTCACGAAGGTGATGCCTTCGGCGGCCAGCAGATCGACGCGGCGCTGAACGATCTTCTTATCCAGCTTCATGGCCGGAATGCCGTACGTGAGCAGTCCGCCGATGCGGTCGGCCCGCTCGAACACGGTCACCGTATGGCCGGCTTTGTTCAGTTGATCCGCCGCCGCAAGGCCGGCGGGGCCGGAACCGACGATCGCGACTTTTTTGCCCGTGCGGGTCTTCGGCGGTTCCGGTTTGATCCAGCCTTCCTCGAAGCCTTTGTCGACGATCGCCTGCTCGATCGTCTTGATCGCGACAGGCTCGCCGACGAGACCTGCCGTGCAGGCGCCTTCGCAGGGCGCCGGGCATACCCGCCCGGTGAATTCCGGGAAGTTGTTCGTCTTGTGCAGGCGGCGAAGCGCTTCTTCCCACTGGTTGCGGTAAACCAGGTTGTTCCATTCCGGAATCAGGTTGTGAATCGGACAACCCGACGTGGCGTTGTTCAAAATGACGCCCGAGTTGCAATACGGGATGCCGCAGTCCATGCAGCGGGCTCCCTGAATTTTAAGCTGTTCCTCGCTGAGATGCTGATGAAACTCTTCCCAGTCTTTAATCCGTTGCAGCGGGTCCCGGTCGGCCGGAAGCTGCCTGGTGTATTCCATGAATCCGGTTGGTGTGGACATCTCTCTTCTGGCCTCCTCTTAGTTCCCGCTGACACGGGAAAGATCTCGGGTATTTTCTTCGAAGGCGCGCATGATCGCGGCTTCCTGGCTCAATCCTTCTTGTTTGGCCCGTTCGATGGCTTCGAACATCCGCTTGTAATCCTTCGGAATGACGCGGACGAACTTGAACACATATTCATCCCAGTGATGAATGATGTGGCGCGCTTTTTCGCTGCCCGTGAACGTGATATGGTTGTGAATCAACTGCTTGACTTCGTTGATCTCGTATTCGTCCTCCAGCGCTTCGAACAGCACCATCTCGCCGTTCGCGCGGCTTCGGAAATCGCCGTCCTCGTCCAGCACGTAAGCGATGCCGCCGGACATGCCCGCCGCGAAGTTGCGGCCGGTCGGCCCGAGAATGACGACGCGTCCGCCCGTCATATATTCGCAGCCGTGGTCGCCTACGCCTTCGACGACGGCTTTGGCGCCGCTGTTCCGGACGCAGAACCGTTCGCCGGCGCGTCCGCGGATGTACGCTTCTCCCGCGCTGGCCCCGTAGAGACCGACGTTGCCGATAATGATGTTGTCCTCCGGCACGAACTTCGACTGCGACGGCGGGAACACGATCAGTTTGCCGCCGGACAATCCTTTGCCGAAGTAGTCGTTCGAATCGCCTTCGAGCGACAGCGTCATGCCGCGCGGCACGAATGCGCCGAAGCTTTGGCCGGCCGATCCGTTGAAGTGGAAGCGGATCGTGTCATGCGGCAAGCCTTCGCTGCCGTAGCGCTTCGTCAGCTCGCTGCCGACCATCGTGCCGACGGTCCGGTCCGTGTTCCGGATCGGCAAGATCGCGTGAACGCGGGTGCCTTTCTCCAGCGCGGGAGCGGCGATGCGAAGCAGCTCGCGGCTGTCCAGCGTCTGGTCCAGACGGTGGTTCTGCTCGATGCGGCTGCAGCGGCCCCAATGGGACGGCACCTCCGGTTGATGAAGGATCGCGGACAAATCCAGGTTCTTCATCTTCCAGTGCGAGGTCTGACGGTCGATCTCCAGCACGTCCGTGCGGCCGACCATCTCGTCGATCGTACGGAATCCGAGTTCCGCCATATATTCGCGAATCTCTTGCGCGACAAATTTCATATAGTTCACGACATGCTCCGGATCACCCATGAACTTCTTGCGCAGCTCCGGATTTTGCGTCGCAACGCCGACCGGACACGTATCCAACTGGCAGACGCGCATCATGACGCAGCCGAGCACGATGAGCGGCGCGGTGGAGAAACCGAATTCCTCGGCGCCCAGCAGGGCGGCCACCACGACGTCGCGGCCGGTAAACATCTTGCCGTCCGTCTCCAGCACGACGCGGTCGCGGAGATTGTTCAGAAGCAGCGTCTGATGCGCCTCGGCAAGTCCGAGCTCCCACGGCAGACCGGCGTGCTTCAGGCTGGTGCGCGGAGACGCGCCCGTGCCGCCGTCGTAACCGGAGATCAGGATCACGTCGGCGCGGCCTTTGGCGACGCCCGCGGCGATCGTGCCGACCCCGACTTCGGACACGAGCTTGACGTTGATCCTCGCGCGCGGGTTGGCGTTCTTCAGATCGTAGATCAGCTCCGCCAAGTCCTCGATCGAATAAATGTCATGGTGCGGAGGCGGCGAGATCAGGCCGACGCCGGCCGTCGTGCCGCGGACTTCCGCGACCCACGGATACACTTTTTTGCCCGGCAGTTGTCCGCCTTCGCCCGGTTTTGCGCCTTGCGCCATTTTGATCTGAATCTCGTCGGCGTTCACCAGATAGTGGCTGGTGACCCCGAAGCGGCCGGATGCGACCTGCTTGATCGCGCTGCGGCGCAGATCGCCGTTCTCGTCCGGCGTGAAGCGCGACGGATGCTCGCCGCCCTCGCCCGTGTTGCTTTTGCCGCCGATTCGGTTCATCGCGATCGCCAGGCTCTCGTGTGCTTCCTTGCTGATGGAACCGAACGACATCGCGCCCGTCTTGAAGCGGCGCAAAATCGATTCGATCGGCTCGACTTCGTCGATCGGCACCGGCTTGCGGTCCGTTTTGAACTTCAGCAAGCTGCGGAGCGTAATATGCTGGCTCGACTGGTCGTCGATCAGCTTCGCGAATTTTTTGTACAGTTGATAGTTATTGGTGCGCGCCGACTGCTGCAGCGTATGGATCGTCTCCGGATGCAGCAGGTGAATTTCTCCGCCCTGGCGCCAGTTGTGGTCGCCGCCGGCATCCAGCGCCTGATCGCGCGTCGTCAGATCGACATACGCTTTTTCGTGGCGCATCAGCGTTTCTTTGGCGATGACGTCCAAGCCGATTCCGCCGATCCGAGAAGGCGTCCACGTAAAGTAGCGGTCGATGACGGACGGATGGATGCCGATCGCTTCGAAGATTTGCGCTCCGCGATAGCTCTGGATCGTGGAGATGCCCATCTTGGAGGCGATTTTGACGACGCCTTTCGTAACGGACTTCAGATAGTTTTTCTCGGCTTTGTTGTAGTCGACGCCGGTCATCAGACCCGTGTCGATCATGTCGCGGATCGTCTCCAGCGCGACGTACGGGTTGATCGCGCCCGCCCCGTAGCCGAGCAGCATCGCGAAATGATGCACTTCGCGCGGTTCGCCGGACTCCACGACGATGCCGACCTTCATGCGGGTGCCTTTGCGGATCAGGTGATGATGCAAGCCGGATACCGCCAGCAGCGCCGGAATCGGCGCCATCTCCTCGCTCATGTCGCGGTCGGACAAAATGAGCAGCTCCGCTCCTTCTTCGATCGCTTGATCGGCTTGCTCGAACAGGCGGTCGAGAGCCGGCTCCAGTCCGTTCTCCCCTTCGGCCGCCCGGAACAGGATCGGCAGCGTCACGGCGCGGAACTGCGTATTGCAGCGCAGCTTCGCAAGCTCGGCGTTGCTCAGGATCGGCTGCTCCAGACGAATCTGGCGGCAGTTCTCCGGCCCCGGTTGAATCAGATTGCCTTCCGGTCCGATCGTCGTAATCGTCGAAGTGACGATCTCCTCGCGAATCGCGTCGATCGGCGGGTTCGTGACCTGCGCGAACAATTGCTTGAAATAGTTGTAGAGCAGTTGCGGACGCTCCGACAACACGGCCAGCGGCGTGTCCACGCCCATCGAAGCGATCGGCTCGACGCCCGTTTTGGCCATCGGCTCGATCACTTTCGTCAATTCCTCGTACGTGTAGCCGAACGCGCGCTGGCGCGCAAGCAGGCGGTCGGTCGCCGGGATCGAATCCTCGGGAGCATCCGGCAGCTTCTCGAGCGGCACGAGGTTATCGTCCAGCCATGCGCGGTAAGGCTTCTCGCGGACGATCGAGCGTTTGACCTCTTCGTCGCTGATAATGCGGCCTTGCTTCGTATCGACCACGAGCATCTGACCCGGCTGCAGCCGTCCTTTGCGCACGACGTTCGCCGGATCGACCGGCAGCACCCCCGCCTCGGAGGACAGGATGATGCGGTCGTCGCTCGTGATGTAGTAGCGGCCCGGACGGAGACCGTTGCGGTCGAGCGTCGCCCCGATGATGGTCCCGTCAGTGAAGGAGATCGCGGCCGGACCGTCCCACGGTTCCATCAGGCTGGCGTGGTATTCGTAGAACGCTTTTTTCTCGTCGTCCATCGTTTGGTGGTTCGCCCACGGCTCCGGCACCATCATCATGATGGCGTGAGTGAGCGGACGACCGCTCAGGTAGAGGAATTCCAGGCAGTTGTCGAAAATTTGCGAGTCGCTGCCGTCCTCGTCCATCAGCGGGAACAGCTTCTGAATGTCGTCGCCGAACACGTCGGAACGGCACATCGCCTCGCGGGCGCGCAGCCAGTTCACATTGCCCCGCAGCGTATTGATCTCGCCGTTGTGGATCATGTAACGGTACGGGTGAGCGCGCTCCCAGCTCGGGAACGTGTTCGTGCTGAAGCGCGAGTGAACGAGCGCGATGGCGCTGACGAACGTCTCGTCCTGCAGATCGAGGTAGTAGCCCGGAACCTGCTCCGGCGTCAGCATGCCTTTGTATACGATCGTGCGGGAGGACATGCTGGTGAAATAAAACGACGGTTTGCCGCCCTGTCCCAACGCGCGCGCCGCGTTCTCCGCCCGCTTGCGGATGACGAACAGCTTGCGTTCGAACGCGAGCTCGTCCCCTTGCACTTGTTTGCCGATAAAGACTTGCTTCACGAACGGTTGGCTCGCTTTCGCGGATTCGCCCAGCGTCGAATCGTCGGTCGGAACCGTGCGCCATCCGAGCAGTTGTTGGCCTTCTTCGGCGATGATGCGGTTGATCGCTTCTTCGGCTTTTGCCCGCTCGCCTTCGTCCATCGGCAGGAAGACCATGCCGACGCCGTATTCGCCTTTGGCCGGAAGCAGAATATTTTCCTTTTCGCATTGCGCTTTCAAAAAGTCATGGGGCACTTGAACGAGGATGCCCGCCCCGTCCCCCGTGTTCTCTTCGCAGCCTTGACCGCCGCGGTGGTCGAGGTTGCACAATACGGTCAAAGCGCCCGACACGATATCGTGGGAAGGCTGCCCTTTCAAATGTGCAACAAAACCGATCCCGCAAGCGTCGCGCTCGAAGCGGGGATCGTACAGCCCTTGCTTTTGGATCTGCTGATTCATAAGCCGCAACCTTTCTAAATCTGGAATGAGTGCTTGATGCCCGTGAATCCTGCGGTTAAGGCCGGGATCGTTCAGTTTTGGTGATTTAACCTGTAAAAGATAATACTGTATAAATATGGTAAATGATTGTTATGTCGCAAGATATCATGCTGACAGCAAGAAAAAAACGGCAATAAAGACGTTGTAATAGGCAATTATTGGGATTTAATACGGGTTAGAGGATAATGTTATAGAGGTATACATATAAATAAAAATTAAGTGGTTAAAATGTAAGTGTTAGTAAATGATAAATTCAGTCGTTAATGGTTTAATAGTTAATAATAATATTGAATAATAAATAGTCAATAGTTAATCGTTAAAAGTTAATGTTATAAATGAATGTTAAACGTCAATGATAAATGGTCAAATGTGAATGGGAAATGAGGATCAGGTTCAATAAAAGGATCGACGAAAATAAATGTTCCGTAAAAAGAGCTGCGTCAATAAACTTACCACGAATGTCGAAAGAAGTAAAGGAAAAACAAGATAACCACGAATGATCGTGGTTATCAACGATACGGTATTAGTATATCATACAAGGCTTGTCCGTGGGATATTAAAAACTTGCCACTCGGACAAACGAATATTTATAGCACCGATAAAGGTTTTTGTTCGGGTATAGCCCGTCCCGGACATTACAATGGCAGCAGCGGAATATTCTCCCTGCGCTCCAGCTCTTCCACCATGGTCAGCCATTGCTGCGGCTTCACTGGCATGACGGAGTAGTATTTTTTCAAAAAGGAAACGACCAGGCTCGACGGCAAATATTCGACGGAATCATCCTCGCTCCAGTAGCAAAGATCGAGCCCCTCTACCGCTCCGCCCTGCAAATCCCACGACGGGTGCACGTAATCGAAGTCCAGTTTGCGGTAACCGAGGTGCGACAGCACTTCCCGGCGAACAAACGGATTCATCGGTCCGATCTGGCCGAAATCGTGATGTCCGGCCTTGTACGGGTCGTAGATCTCCGCGAATCCGCCCGCCAGCTTATTGCCGGCCTGCTGCGCCAGCTCGCGCAGATGCGCCAGACGGCGGTCCCACAAAAATTTGCCGATGCCGAGTCCCGCTTTGCCGATAATCGTGAAATCGGTCATGGCGCTGTTCAGATCGGCGTAATAACGGTACTCGGTCGCGCCGACGACCTCTTCCCCGTCCAGCGCGACATAGACGTAGATGTCGGGGTCTTGAAGCGGTTCCGCCCACAGATCGTAAGCCAGCACCTCTTCCGGCGGAAACACGCGGCTCATCAAACCGTGCATCAGGGGAAACAACGGATCGTCAATCGACGTAATTCGAACATAACGCATTTATCGTTCATCCTCTCTTCTTCATTTTCATGTTAGAAGTTATTCGTCTGCCGAATCTCGCTGAGCAGTTGCTCGCAAGCCGTATCCAGCAGCTCATATACTTCCTCGAAATTACCCGTGTAATACGGGTCGGGAACGTCGGCGCCCCGCTTCTCGGGATGGTAGTCCAGCATGAGACGGATGGTTGCGCCTTTATACATGCGGGCCAGATCTGCGGCGTTGGATGCGTCCATCGCAATAATCCATTGATGCTTGGCAAAATCCTCCGCCGTAACCTGCCGGGCCCGCTGCCCCTTCCAATCGATCCCGCGCGCGTCGAGCACGCTTCGGGTTCCTTCGTGCGGGGGCTTGCCTTCGTGCCAGCCGGCCGTACCCGCCGAATCGATCCGGATCACGTCGGACAGATTCGCCCGTTTTACCTTGTCGCGGAAAATCGCCTCCGCCATCGGCGACCGGCAAATGTTGCCGAGGCATACAAACAGAACCGATACCATGATGACATCCTCCTCGCTGGTATTTTCGACCGACTTCCGTTACCATGTAGGTGTACATCACCGATTTGGAGGTTCAGGAACATGGAACAAGTCATCGTGATTGGAGCGGGCCCATGCGGGCTTTCGGCTGCAATCGAGCTTCAGCGAAGCGGATTTGATCCTCTGCTCGTCGAAAAATATAATGTGGCGCACTCCATTTACTTATATCCGACCTACCTGCGGTTTTTCAGCACGCCGGAGCTGCTGGAGATCGGGGGCGTGCCGTTTGCGACGCCCAACGAAAAGCCGACCCGTCAGGATGCGCTGCAATACTACCGGACGGTCGCCGAGCGTTCGGGCGTCCGCATCCGCAACTACTGCGAGGTCACTTCCATCTCCAGGCTGCCGGAAGGCGGCTTCCGGCTCGGAATCGAGAGCGCGAACGGAAACAACACGCCGCTCGATACGAAAGCCGTCGTCGTAGCCACCGGCTACTTCGACTCTCCCAACCGACTCGGCATCCCCGGAGAAGATCTGCCCAAGGTCACCCACTATTACAAGGAGGCGCATCCCTACGCCTTTACGGACGTGGCCGTAATCGGCGGCAACAACTCGGCTGTGGACGCTTCCCTCGACCTGATGCGGGCGGGCGCGCGGGTTACGATGATTTACCGCGGAACCCCGGAGAAGCAAAACATTAAGCCGTGGGTACGCCCGATCTTCGAGAGCATGGTGGAAAAAGGCCGGTTGCGGGTATTGTACGAATCCCAGGTCGTCCGCATCGAACCGGCTCATATCGTCGTGAGAGGCAAGGACGGCGAAACGTTTGAAATCGGCAACGACTTTGTTCTGGCGCTTACCGGATTCCGTCCGGATCGGCGCATGCTGACCGATCTCGGCGTCATCGTCGACCCGGTCACGACGGTTCCCGCGCATGATCCCGAAACGATGGAAACAAACGTGCCGAATCTGTATATCGCCGGAGTTATCGCCGCGGGCACGGATGCCAACGAGATTTTTATCGAGAACGGCCGCTGGCACGGCGCCGCGATCGCCGCTCACATGAGCGCCAAAAGACGCAGCGCGGGTTCGGACGCTATTGAAAAATAATTTGCTTCTCCCGCATCGTCAGCCGCCGGTTTTTCACGTCGACCGCGACGGTCTTGTCCGCTATGCCGACAAGATGGGTGCCGTACTTCTCCGCCCACTCCAACTGCGGGAAGGTCGAGATAACGGTGACCCCCCGTTCGGCGCACAGGGAGCGCAGGCCCGCGAGCACCTGCTCGGCGGCCTGCGGATTCAAGCCCGCGACGGGATCGTCCAGGAACAGCACCTTCGCCCCGCGTACCAGCTCCCGGGCGATGCCCACCCGCTGTTTTTCTCCCCCGCTTAACGTCGAGATTTTGTTGTCCGCCTTGTCGAGCAGTCCGACTTGCTCCAGATAATCCATCGCCAGAACGTGATCGTCCACCCCCGCTCTGCCGGTCAGCTTGCGCCAAAGCGGAAATTTGTCCCACAATCCGCCCAGTACCGTTTTGTGGGCCGTGCGGTTCGGATTCAAGGGCGCTTGCTCGGCCAGATAAGCCCATTTCCGCTTCAGCAGAAACTTTTGAAATCCGTTCAGCTCGCCGAGGTCCTTGCCGTCCAGCATGACCGTGCCCTGATCCCACGAATCCCGCAGGGACAAGCAGCGAAGCAGGGTCGATTTGCCGCTGCCGCTGGCCCCGACGAACACGACGAACTCCCCGTTTTCGATATGCAGATTCACATCCCGCAGGATGGTTTCGCCTTTTATCGATTTACCCAAATGTCGAACCGTAATCATAAGCGAAATCCCCTTTGCGTCGATTCGCCGTCCCTGAAAGCGCATAACCGCGGTCGTTACGGCGCACACTGCGTGTAATCGTTGGTTGAAGGAACGAACCGGGCCGATTCACGGGCCCGGGGGCCGGTACAACCCCGAATGGTACAAAATATGCTTGACGGCGGCCATGCCTTGCCCGGCTGACGAGACGATGCTGGAGTAGACCGGCTCCGTCGACACATCGCCGATCGCGTAGCAGCCGCTCCTCGACGTGAGGCCCGTGGCGTCGGTGACGATGCGGCCGTCGGCGCCGGTTCGCACATACGGCCGAAGCAGGTCGCTGTCCGCCTCCACTCCGATTCTCACCAGCACGGCTTCGACCGGTTCGCGAACGTCTTGGCCGTTTTGGTCGCGGATGACGATCGTTTCGGTTTTCCGTTCGCCTTCGATGCGGGTGACGACGGCGTTGGTGCGAATTTCGATCCGAGGATGGGCCGTTACGATCTCGATCAGCTCGGCGCGGGCGCGGAATCGCTTCGACCGGTGCAGCAGCAGGACTTGCGCCCCGGCCTCGGCCAACAGCCAGGCGCCCTCGAACGCCCGATCCCCTCCCCCCACTACGGCCACGCGCTTGCCGGACAGCCGGCCCGCGTCGCGGGTCGCCGAATAAATCTCGCCGCGGCTGCGCATTTCGGCTTCGCCGGGCACGTTCAGACGCCGGTCGCGCGCGCCGGTTGCAAGGATAACGGCCCGGAATCCGATTGGCGAGACGGGCCCGTCCCGCCCTTCGCCCGTCTCGCGCACCCACGCCGTGCGGCTGTCCGGGTCGAGCTTCTCCACTTCCGCGTTTAGCCTGACGACGGCGCGAATGTCCCGGAGGTGCGCCACGAACCGTTCGGCCAGCTCGGCGCCGTTCGCGGCCTCAAGCCCGGGATAATCGACGATCGGGTTGTGGATCGCGTGGAGCTGGCCGCCCAATCGCGGTTTTCGCTCCAGCAGGATATGGGGAATATTCAAGCGTTTGCACCATATGGCGGCCGACAAGCCCGCAGGCCCTCCGCCGATGATCAGCACATCCGTATTCATGGCGACCGTCTCCCCGTCATATTCAGCACAACAGGCACCAACCGTTCGAACTGTTCCCAGTTGTTAACGCGAGGAACGTTCACATTGCGATTATACGGATAGTCCATGGCGATCGCCAGCCGTCCGGTTGCCGCAAAATCTTCGAGATTGTGCGGGGCGTCGTCGAACAGCAGATCTCCGCGGATCAATTCCTTCCGGTGAGCGAAGATGAGGTTGCGTTTGCCGATAAACGGCAAATGGCGCTCCACCCACTGCTCCTTCTCCGTATAAGCGTAAGTTCTGCTGCTGGTTACGATAATCAGTTCGTAGTCGTCGCGCATCCGGTACAGACATTCGATGGCTCCCGGAACCGGGGGCAGATTGGCGAACAGCCCCGGCTGATCGAGGTAATCGTAAATCTTCGTTCCGCATTCGGGCTTGACGTAAAGCTCGGATTCCCAGCTCGCCAGTTTCTCCACGGATAAATTGTCGTTGTAGTCCTCATTGTATCTGCGATGCCACTCCGTCATCAAATCCACGATGACCGAGTCCATGTCCAAGAGCAGGATCGGCTTGTCCAACTGGCTGGTTCACGCTCCCGTCAAAGTTACCCCCATTATAGACAAGCCGCCGCAGACAGACAAGCGTTTAAGAGGCGCTTCAACCAAAATTCATTCTTCCCAAACGAACAAATGTTTGGTATACTGAATGCAAACAAACGTTCGCCAATGGCGATGAGCAGGATCGGAGGGATCGGATATGACGCAAGTATGGGAAATTCACCGCTTTATCGAGAGGGATTACTGGCTGAAAAGGATGGCGGAGAACGGCGGGTCGCTGACGAGCGAGCAAATGGAATCGGTATTGGACGGTATTTCGGACAAATGGGACGATTACACCTTCAAGTTGTTCCGGGACGGCTCGGTTCAGATCATCGACAACGACACCCGCAGAACCGTGCGTCCGTCGGAATTGCGCGGGGCTTCCCTGGACTTCTATATCCGGACCCGAATCCGGTTCATCCGGTCGATTTTGCAGCCGCACGGACAGACCGCCTGACGAATGGTCCGCTCGAAGCGCATATCAAGAGGAACCGGCGCGCGCCGGCCCCTCTTTCATCGGACTCAAGGGTGATTTTTATTGATGTTGTTCAGGTTGGCGGGATAAGGCCCCGCTTTGGACGGCTTCAACGTGACGGGCTCTTCCGTCAGGCTGGAGAGGTTTTGTTGATCGTCCGTTTTGGTGCTCTTGTTTTTCGGCATGGTCTGGTTCACCTCCACGGGCATAGCATGCCGTGGCAGCGAACGAACTATGTGCCGGCTTGCCCGATTTCAGCTTCCGGGACGGATCAGCCACGCCTTCAGCAACCGGTGCAGCCGGTCGGGCAAGCTTGCGAGATCGGGGACGACCGCCCCGGCCCGCCCGTAGACGGCGCGCATCGCGGCAATCTCTTTGTCGGACGGGCTGTGCCCGGCCAGGTGGAGCCCGAACACGTCGATGCCGTCCCTGCGCGTCTCCCGAACCGCCTCGTACGTATCCAACACGCCGACTTCCGCATAATCCTGGGCCGACGGCTGGCCGTCCGAGAAGACGATAAGCCATTTCCGCCGTTCGGGCCGGGCGCGCAGCCACGACGCGGCGTGTCGGATCGCGAACCCGTCGCGGTTGTCTTCCTGCGGCTCCAACTGCAAGATTTCCGGACCCGATTGCTTCGACAGACTCCGCTCGAAAGGAATAACCGGGAGGAAGCAGTTGGGGATGCCGCCTCCCGAAGATCCGCTTACGCGAATGGACTGCGGCTCCCAAAATCCGCAGACCGCGTGGGGAACGGCCAGCGACGATAACGTTTCATGCAGCAGCGTCAGTCCGGCCTGCACCCTCTCCATTTTGTCCGCCATCGACGCGGAGCAGTCGACAAGCAGCACAATCGCCGCGTCCCACTTCGGCGACGGCTGATTCCGCTTGACGAACAAGCGCGGCAGCTCTTCGATCCACAGGTCCGTCAAATTGCGGCCGAGCCGGCCCGCATGAAGGGCTCTTGACGATTGCAGGCGCTTCTGCTCCAGATGTTTCTTCAGCGTCACGCGCAGACGCCGTTTCAGCGGCGCGACCTCCGCTACGTACCGGCGGTAGCGGTCCATGTCCGGACCGGTCGGACGCTTCGGCTTCAGCTCCACGGCGTATACGCCCCGGACCGGTGCCGGGACGCCGCTGTTGGCGCTTCTGACGCTGACATCGTCGGACAAGGTGGCCGCGGGAGCCGATTCCTGTCCGGCCCCTCCCGCATTGTCCTCCGACGTTCCCTGGACGATGGCAAGCGATTGGTCCCCCGCGTCTCCCCGGCGGACGTCCCGGTTGCCCAGCCACCCTCCGTTCGGTCCGCGATTCAGGGAAAATCTCAACATCGGCTCCGACGCGTGCCGTTCGTCTCTTGGCCGAAGGGCAAACGTCTCTTCCCGTTGCGATGTTTTCTTGCTGACGGTTTGCGCCGCCGAGGTTGGTTCCAGCCGGTCTTTTTTGGACGAGGCGCTTGTCCCCGGAGGGTTCGATGCCGGTTCCGGTCCGTCTATGGACGGAGACCAGTACGTCATCGCGCAGGGCTTCGACAGCCATTGCGCCAGCATCTCCGTCAGATCCGCCGCCCATCCGGCGACGCCTGCCGTATCCGGAAGCTCGTACAGGTCGTACAGGCGCCGTTCCGCCAAGCTCCGGACTTGTTCCAGGATGGGCGGCAGCGTCCAGACGGGCGGGCCGTCCTCGGCGGTCAGCATCGCGAACATCATGCAGAGCGCGGCGTCGCTCCATTGACCCCGGCCGGCATGATATTCGACGCGTCCGGCATAATAGCGGCGAAGCGCCTTCCTGCGGACGGCGAAGGTCCGGCGCATGCCGTTCCGCTCCCGGACGGCGGCTTGTTCGATGCGCAGCTCCTCGCCCAGCAGAAACAATTGTCTGCACCAGGAGGGATTGGGCGTGTCCTGACTCTCCCGAAGCAGGCGTTCAAGCGCTTCGATCTGCGTAAACCGGGGTTCCGCGTACGCTTTAAGGTATACGTCGCTCGTATACCCGTCCTGCCGTTCCGAGGCCGGAACCGTATCCCAGAACCGGCTGATTTCCAGTTGCCCGGCGAGTCTCAGCATCCTCGCGTGATAGCCGAACACGACGTCCAGATTCGGATTGCGCGACAAGGCGCGGGCCAGTTGCCGCAACGCCAGGAGAATCTCAGGCTGCGTGTCGTATCCGGAAAATTGGATCAGACCCATGCCGGCGTCTCTCTTTCGAAGATCGTCTCCGCCAGCGACATGACAAGCTGCCGTTCGGATGCGTCCTCAAGCTTGTCCGCGATCGCCCGCTTGATCGCCCGCAGCGGCGGCAGGTAGACGGCGAGATCGCAGGCGTCGAGCAGCGCCCGCACCGAAGCGGCCTCCTCCGACAGCAGCGCTTCCTTCGCTTGGTACGTCAAGTCGGACGACAATGTGACGAATCGGGCGATCTGCTTCTCGTCTTTCAGTTCGGACTGCGTGCGGATCAGCTCCGCCAGCCGCTCGCCCTGCAGGTAAGGAATGTCGATCGCGACAAACCGGTTTTTTAACGCTTCGTTCATCGGCGTCGTGCCTACGTACCCTTCGTTGATGGCGGCGATCACCGCAAACGATTCCTTCGCGCGGACGGTTTCTCCCGTAAACGGATTATAAAGGCTGCGGCGGAAATCAAGCACGCCGTTCAGGATCGGCAGCGTCTCCGGTCTCGCCATGTTGATCTCGTCGATATACAGCAGGTAGCCGCGTTCCATGGCGCGTATGACGGGGCCGGGCACGAAGCCGATCGTCCTGCGCCCGTTCTCCTCCACCAGCGTCTTGTGGCCGAGCAGCGCTTCCGCATCCAGATCGACCGAGCAGTTGATCATCAGCATCGGCCGGTCCAAGGCGGCCGAGATCGATTCCGCCAGCCGTGTTTTGCCCGACCCGGTCGGCCCCTGCAGAAGCACATGCTTGCCCATGCACAAGGCGACGATCGCATCCGTGAAAATTTCGGGTTCCGGCGGGATGTATCCCCCTGAGCCGATGTATGTTTGCTCTTCTTCGGTCCAGTTCGGCGATTGCCGCTTTTTTGCCGCCTCCAGCCGTGCGGCGATCGCGGCGGGTAAACGTTCTGACATCGACATAGCTCTCGTTCGGTCCTTTTCTGTTGGGTTCGTCCCCATTATACACCAAAGCCGGGCTGCCTGTCGCAGCTGCGGGCGGCTCCATAGGCGTCGGGAACGGGCGCTTTCGCGCGCGGAAGGATCGGCCGCACCGTGCACAGCTCCAAGCGCGCGGTGCGGCATGACGATCGCCAATCACAGAACGCGTTGCCGGCTGAGGCCGGCCCGATTCGCATTCCGGGCCGTTTCGGGCTACAATATAAGGAATGGAAAGGGAGGTTTTCTGCGGATGGACAAAAGCAAAATCTATGCGGAGATCGACCGGTTGTCGAACCGGTTCAAAGACATTTCGCTGGAGATCGGCCGCAATCCCGAACTGGGTCACGAGGAGTTTTTCGCTTCGGGCCAATTGACGGTTCTGCTGGAGGACAACGGATTCGAGGTGCGGCGGGGAATTCTCGGCCTGCCGACCGCCTTCCTGGCGACCTACCGTTCGTCGAAGCCGGGGCCGACGATCGCCTTTCTGGCGGAATACGACGCGCTTCCCGAGCTCGGCCATGCCTGCGGGCATCATATCATCGGCGTGATGAGTTCGGCCGCGGCGATCGGAGCCAAAGTCGCGGCGGAGGAGCTCGGAGGGGAAATCCGCGTATACGGCACGCCTGCCGAAGAGACCAAAGGTGCCAAAGTCCCGCTGTCGGCCGAAGGCTGGTTCGACGACGTAGACGCCGCGCTGATGGCCCATCCGTATTACCGGCACGAAAAATCCGGCAGTTCTCTCGCGATGGACGCGCTGCAATTCGATTTCCGCGGGCGGGCCGCTCATGCGGCTGCCGCTCCGCACGAAGGAATCAACGCTTTGGACGGCGTTATCCAATTATTTAATGCCATTAATGCTTTACGTCAGCAATTAACGCCGGACGTCCGGATTCACGGCATCATCACGAACGGAGGGAAAGCCGCCAACATTATCCCCGACTTCGCATCGGCCCAGTTTTATGTGCGCTCGGCGACCCGTCCGACAACGGACGAAGTCGTGCGCAAGGTGATTCGCTGCGCGGAGGGGGCGGCGCTGCAGACGGGATGCCAACTGCATTATTTCAACTACGAATACTCCTACGACGAGCTGGTGACCAATCGGACGCTGTCGGACGTCTATACGAAAAATCTGACGCAGCTCGGCGTATCGCCCTCCGACATTCACGAAGGCGAAGACCACGGATCTCTCGATCTCGGCAACGTCTCCAGGCGGTGCCCTTCGATTCATCCGTTTCTGCAGGTGGTCGATTCCTGCCTCCAGTTGCATACGGAGGCGTTCAGGGACGAAGCGATGAAGCCCCGGGCGATGGAAGGGATGCTGCTGGGCGCACGCGCGCTGGCCGGAACGGCCGCCGACCTGCTGGCCGATCCGGCGCTGGTCGCCGCGATTCGGGAGGAATTTCGATCCGCCGTCCGGAACGGAACAAACGCGGAGTGACCCGCGCGGCCGGAGGAAGGTCAGCGCAATAAATGGCGGAGCGCTTCCTCCAGCTCCGGATGCCGGAACCGGTATCCGCCCGCCAGCGCGGCGGACGGGATGACGCGCTGGCCGTACAGCACCAGAAGCGACATCTCCCCCAACGCCGCCTTCAGCACGGAACCGGGCACCGGCAGCCAGTGCGGTCTGCGGAGGACGGAAGACACGGCCCTGCCGAACCGGTCGTTGGTTACGGGCGACGGCGCGGTGCCGTTAACCGCGCCCTGGACGCTCTCCGTTCGGATCGTCCATAGAATCAGGCCGATCAAATCGTCGATATGTATCCAGGAGTACACCTGGCTGCCGCTTCCGATGCGTCCACCGGTGAAAAATCGGTACGGCTGCAAGATGCGGGGCAAGGCGCCCTCCCGGCCGTCGAGAACGAGGCCGGTACGGAGCTTGACCAGACGGATGCCCGGGATGCGGTTGTCGTCGGCCGCTTGTTCCCACTCCTGCGCGACCTGCGACAGAAAGTCGCCCCCGCCCGGAGGCGACTGCTCATCGAAGGTTGCCGTCTCCGATACGCCGTAATAGCCGATTGCCGATCCTTGGACGAACACCGAAGGATAGCGGTTCAGCGCGCGCAACCAGCGGAACAGCCGACGCGTCGATTCGACGCGGGAACGGATGATGCGGGATTTGGCTGCGGCCGTCCAACGCTGGTTGATCGTCTCCCCCGCCAAATTGACGACGGCGTCGGGCGGGTCGAGCGCCAACGGACGATCCAACCGCTCCAATTCGTCCCAGGTTAATGTCTTCCATCCCCGTTCTTGTCCGGCCTTCGCCGTTCTGGAGATCAGAATCGGCTCGTCGCCCTGCGCTTGGAGGGCATCCGCCAGACGTTTGCCGATAAATCCGCTGCCGCCTGCGATTGCGACCCTCATCAGCCACGTCCTCCTCTCTTCGATTGGATGATGCTAGAAATCATCGTACTTCATCCGGTCGAACAAGTCCAATGAAGGAAGAGGAAGCGAAGCATCCATCGTCCCGGGAAGGGAGAGCGCGGCGGTGCTGCGGGCTCGGCCGGATCTACGCGTCGGCGGGCCCGAATACCGACCGGGCCAGCAGCTCGGCGATATCGCGAGTCTCGATCCGCTCCCGCTGCAGATGCGTCAATCCGTCCCGCATCATCGTCAGGCAATACGGACAAGCGGTTGCGACGACATCGGGAGCGACGGCCACCGCTTGCTCCGCCCGTGCGGTATGAATCCGCGTCCCTTCCGTCTCCTCCATCCACATCAAGCCTCCGCCCGCGCCGCAGCACATCGCGTTGGGGCCCGAGCGCTCCATCTCCCGCAGCTCCAGACCGGGAATCGCCCGGAGCACTTCGCGGGCCGGGCCGTATTTGCCGTTGTAGCGCCCCAGGTAACAGGAATCGTGATAAGTCGCGGCGGCGTCCAGACGGGCAGCCGGCACCAGACGGCCTTCCCTTACAAGGCTCGCCAGCAGCTCGGTATGATGCAGCACTTCGATTCCGTCCGGCATGCCCAGATCGGCATATTCGTTGCGGAACGCGTGGTAGGCGTGCGGATCGGCCGTCACGATCCGTCTGACCCCGAATTTCTTGAACCGTTCGATCGTCTCGCGGGCGGACTCCTGATACAAATATTCCTGGCCGAGCCTTCTCGCCGTATCGCCCGAATTCCATTCTTCTTCGCCCATCACGGCGTACGAGCAACCTGCCGCCTCCAGCAGACGGGCCACCGCCTTCGTGACCGATTTGGCCCTCGTATCGTAAGAGCCCATCGAACCGACATAAAACAAAAGCTCGAACGGCTCCCCCGAGCGCGCCTCCGGCACAATCGCCCCCTCCCGGCGAAGCTCCTCGATCCAATCCCGGCGAGCATGTCTCGACAAGCCCCACGGGTTGCCCTGCCGCTCCAAATTTTGCAGCACGCGGGCGGCGGTGCCGGGCACGTCGCCTTCCGTCATCGTCAGATGTCTCCGCATGTCGATAATCATAGAGACGTGTTCGTTGCCGACCGGACATTGGTCCTCGCAATTCCGGCAGGTCGTGCACGCCCAAAGCTCCGCTTGCGTCACCACATCGCCGACCATCCGCAGCGACGGATCGGCCAGCGTTCCTTGCGATTTCCCGGCGAAGACGGCCGCCGGCATCCAGGGCGACCGGGACGTCACCGCTTGGCCGACCGCGTTCAGATGGTCCCGCAAATTCGTAATAAGCTGCATGGGAGACAGCGTTTTGCCGGTGCCGGTGGCCGGACATACGTTGGAGCAACGCCCGCATTCCACGCAAGCGTACAAATCGAGCAACTGATGCTTCGTCAACCCTTGGAGACTTCCGGCTCCGAACTGCTCGTCTTCGGCCGTATCGAAATCGATCGTCTCCGGCAAGCGCGGCATTTTCCGGCGTCCGTACAAATTCAACGGGGCAAACAGAATGTGCGCATGCTTCGACTGCGGCACATAGACGAGGAACGCCAGCAAAATAAGCAAATGCAGCCACCAGCCGATGTAGAACAACGCGCCCGCCGCGGCTTCGGGCAGCAAGGAGACGCACGCGGCGACCGCCGAAGCGACCGGATGCCACAGGGACGGGTGTCCCCCGTCCCACGCCAGCTTGAAGCCGTTCGTCAGCGCAACCGACAGCATCAGCCCGCCGATCAGCAGCACGACCGTCGCCGCTTCCCGGTTTCGCTTCAGGCGCGGCAGCTTCTCCCCGTAACGCCGGTAGGCGGCATAGGCGATCGCGGCCAGCACGAGGATGACCGTGATCTCCTGCTGCAACGCGAAATACGGATACAACGGGCCGAGCGGAAGCCTCCACTCCCTCGACAACCCCTGACCGATCAGATCGATGGCGCCAAGCTGGAGCAGCAGAAACCCGTAGAACAAAACGAGGTGCATCACGCCGCTTTTGCGGTCGTTAAGCAGCTTGCGGTGTCCGAACACCTGCGCGGCGAACGAAGGCTCCGCGCTGCCGCTGTCGAGGCGGCCCCCAGACCCGGCCGGCCGGGGAGGGTCCGGCCGGCCCAAGCCGATATAGCGAATCCGGACGGACACGGCATAACCGAAGCAGTAGACGGCGCAGGCGACCGCGGCAAGAAACGCGATAAGTTGCAGCGCCTGAAGCGCGGCGGTCATGGCTTAGCTCCCCCGGACCCGTTCTTGCGCTCTCCGCCGGACGACCGGAGGGACGGAGGCTCGGGAAGATGGCGGGCGATCCGGTAGGAGCCCGTCGCCATGCTGACGAGCTTCCCGTCGGACGCATACAATCGCGATTCGGCGGTCATAATCGTGCGCGTCTCGTGAATCAGCCGCGCTTCCACGATCAAATCTCCGTCCGTCATCGGCGATACGAAATGCAGGGACATATTCGTCGTCACGATCGGTTCGTCCGGACGGGATTTGCCGCACGCAAGCCCCATCGCGCTGTCGAGCAGCGCGGCTTGAACACCCCCGTGAAGCACGCCGAGATGATTGAGATGCCGGCGTTCGACCCGCAGGTTCACAACCGTCCGGGAGCTGTCCCAGCCGATCAGCCGGCAACCGAGAAAGTGCCAGAACGTCCCTTCCGTCGCCTGCTCCAGCCGTTTCAGCAGATCAAGATCCGACATATCCGCCCTCCTCCACCACACGGGCCGCGATGCGCCGGCGGACTTCCACCCGATTCAGCGGCTCGAACCGCGCCAGTCTCCTTACGATGCCGAGCTGCACGCGGAGCGCGTCTCCTTCCAGCGTGGCGGCCAACACGGTCTTCGCTTTTTGCTCCAGCGTCTCCAGCGTATCGGCGACGATCAGCCGGGCCGCGTCGAGCCGTACGCCTTCCTCCCGGTCTCCCCTGCCGGCCGCTTTGCGGCTGCGGAGCCAGGCCGACTCGGCGGCGTAGATGGCGATCGCCATGTCGGCAAGGCTCGCCAACACCTCCTGATGCTGTTCGAGCCGGTCCGGAGGTATGCGGGACACCGCCGTTCCGCCGGCGAGCAGGAACAGCCGCTTGCCGGCTTGCAGCATGATGCCTTCCTCGGACAACGGCGTACCGTCCGGCTCCGGACGGGGCTCCGTCAGCTCGCTCTGCAGCCGTTCGAGCGTCTCCAGCAGCGGAAGCCGGCCCTTCATCGCGCGCTTCAGCAGCGTATCCGGAATCAGCAGCCGGTTGATTTCGTTGGTGCCCTCGAAAATCCGGTTGATCCGCGAGTCGCGGTATATCCGCTCGATCGGATATTCTTGAATATAGCCGTACCCGCCGTGAATTTGCACCCCTTCGTCGGCAGCGAAATCCAGGCATTCCGAGGCGTATACCTTGTTGATCGAGCATTCCAGCGCATATTCCTCGATCGCGCGGGCCACCTGCTTCGCATCCGCGGCGTCCGCGCCGGACAGTCCAGACAACGCTCCCTCGATGAGACCGGCGGTTCGGTACACCATGCTCTCCGCCGCGTAAATCCGGGCATAGACGTCGGCCATTTTCTGGCGCAGCAGCGGGAAATCCGCGATCGGCCTGCCGAACTGCCTGCGGTTCCGCGCGTACTCCACCGCAAGCTGCAAGGCCCACTTCGAAGAGCCGACGCAGCCTGCCGCCAGCTTGTAGCGGCCGATGTTCAAGATGTTGAAGGCGATCACGTGGCCCCGGCCGGGCTCCCCGAGCAGATTTTCCGCCGGGACCCGCACGTTGTCGAGGATCAGGGCGCGCGTTGAGGAGCCTTTGATGCCCATCTTTTTCTCCTCGGGCCCGGTGGAGACGCCCTCGTATTCGCGTTCGACGATAAAGGCGGAGAACTGCTTCCCGTCGATTTTGGCGTAGACGATAAACAGGTCCGCGAAGCCTGCGTTCGTGATAAACTGCTTCGTGCCGTTCAGCGTATAATGCGTGCCCGCTTCGTCGAGCACGGCCGTCGTGCGCGCCCCGAGCGCATCGGAACCGGACGAGGGCTCCGTCAGGCAATAGGCGGCCAGCTTGCGCCCGCTGACGAGATCGGGCACGTACCGGCGCTTCTGCTCCTCCGTGCCGAACAGCACGATCGGCAGACTGCCGATGCCGGTATGCGCGCCGTGGCTGAGGGCGAACGAACCCGCTTTCACCAGCTTCTCCGTAAGCAGCGTCGAAGCGACCTTGTCGAGTCCGCTTCCGCCGTATTCCTCCGGCACGTCCGCCCCGAGCAACCCCAGCTCGCCGGCTTTGCGCAGCAACCCGACAAGCAACGTGAAATCCTGGGCTTCCAGCCGGTCGTCATGAGGCCGGACCTCCTGCTCGACGAACTGTTCCGTCATCTCCGCGATCATCCGGTGTTCTTCCGTAAAATCCTCCGGGGTGAACACGCCCTCCGGGCTTGTGTCGCCCAACAAAAACGCTCCGCCGCCTGCTGCTCCCATCGCTGTCGCCTCCTTCGCTCTGGTTCAACATTTATTCCAATATCTCGAATATGCCCGCAGCCCCCATGCCGCCGCCCACGCACATGCTGACGAGGCCGTACCGGACGCCGCGCCGGCGCGCCTCGTGCAGCAAGGTCGCCGTCAGCTTCGCGCCCGTCGCCCCCAGCGGATGGCCAAGGGCGATTGCGCCGCCATTGACGTTGACGATGGACGGATCGAGCTCCAGCCGGTCGATGCACGCCAGACATTGGGCGGCGAACGCTTCGTTTAATTCCACGAGGCCGATATCTTCGATGCGCAGACCGGCCAGCCGCAGCGCGCGCGGGATCGCTTCGACCGGCCCGATGCCCATCACATCGGGCGACACGCCGGAGGTGGCAAATGCGCGAAGCTTCGCCAGCGGCCGCAACCCGAGCGACGCCGCCAGTTCGCCCGACACGACGACGAGTGCCGCGGCGCCGTCGCTCATCTGCGAGGAATTGCCCGCCGTCACCGTGGCCCGGCCGCTCTCCAGGAAGGCGGGCTTCAGCTTGGCCAGCGCTTCCGGCGAGGTGTCCTCGCGGATGCCTTCGTCAGCCGTCACGGGAGCCGCCAAACCCGCCCCCGGCACATCCTCGGGCGCGACCGGCGCGATTTCCTCGTCGAACCGGCCCTCGCGCCGGGCCGCCGCGGCCTTGCGGTGACTGTCGAAGGCGAAAGCGTCCTGGCGGTCGCGTCCGACGCCGTACCGTTCGGCCACCCGTTCAGCGGTGATGCCCATGGCCGTATACGCCTCCGGCCGCCGGTCCATCAGCGCCGGATTCGGCTGGGGATGAAAGCCGGACATCGGCACATGGCTCATGCTCTCGACCCCGCCGACGACGACGGCGTCCTGCCCGCCGCACATAACGCCGCTTGCGCCGTAGGCGATCGCCTGCAGGCCGGAAGCGCAAAACCGGTTCACCGTTAAGCCGGATACGCGGTCGGGCAGCCCGGCCCGCAAGACGACCAGCCGCCCCAGATTGAGTCCTTGCTCCCCCTCCGGCATCGCACAGCCCAAGATGACATCGTCCACCCGGTCCGGCTCCAATGCCGGCACGCGCCCCAGCGCCGATCGAACGGCCGCGGCGGCCAAATCCTCCGCCCGCGCGTGGCGGAACACGCCCCGGTGCGCGCGCCCGACCGGCGTCCTCACGGCCGAGACGATAACCGCTTCCCGCATCTTCATGCGAGACCTCCCCCCTTCAACGGTTAATTGCGCAGCGGCTTTCTCGTGCGCAGCATGTGTTGCATCCGCGCCTGCGTCTTGGGCTCGCCGAGCAGGCTGAGGAACGCTTCGCGCTCCAGATCGAGCAGGTGCTGTTCCGATACGAGCGTGCCTGCGGGAACGTCGCCTCCGCTCAGCACGCGCGCCAGCTTGCGTCCGATATGCGCGTCGTACGCGCTGATTTTTCCGGCTTCCTGAAGCTGGTACAGTCCGAGTTGAAGCACGGCGAAGCCGGGCGTTCCGACGGTGCGGACCGGCACCGGGACCGGGGGCCGGTAATCCAGCGAATCGAGCGCCAGCACCGCGCGTTTGGCGTCGGCCAGCAGCCGGTCGCGGTTCAACGTTACGCCGTCCGAAGCTCTCAAGTAGCCGAGCTTCGCCGCATGCGCCGCACTGGTCGACGTCCGGGCCATGCCGATCAGCTCGAAGGCGCGGTTGACCTGCGGCTGGAGGTCGACCTTCCCGTCGAAATCCGCCGCCTGAACGAACCGCACAAGCAGCTCCTTCGTCCCGCCGCCGGCCGGGATCAGGCCGACTCCCGTCTCCACGAGTCCCATATATGTCTCGGCCGAGGCCTGCACGCGCGCCGCCGGCATCGCCAGCTCCACGCCTCCGCCCAGCGTCATGCCGTACGGGGCGGACACGACGGGACGCGAAGCGTATTTGATCGCCATCCCGACCTGTTGGAACTCGCGGATCATCTTGTCGATGCCGTCCCAGTTTTCGTCCTCCGCTTCGTTCAGCATCAGCATCAGATTCGCCCCGACGCAGAAGTGCCGGCCCGTGCCGGCAAGCACGAGCCCCCGGTAATTTCGTTCCGTCTCGGCGACCGCCCGGCGAATCATGTCCAGCGCGTCCGGCCCGACGGCGTCGCTGGGCGCATGCAGCAGAAGTCCCGCCACCTCGTCGCCCAAGTCGACCAGCGTGGCGCTTGCGTTCCCCCGCAGCGCGCGGCACCGTTTACGCGCTTCCGTCTCCGTCAGGGGTTCCGGTTCCGCCGGCAGACGCCAGCCGTCCGCGGCGCGCCACGAAGTCGAATCGCCCTCGCGCCGGTAGAAGCCTGACGCGCCCTCACTCCGAATCGCCGCGACCCACTCCGGAAGGGAATCCCCTTCCGCTTCGATCCGGCGGCAGATGTTCTCGAAGCCGAGCAAATCCCACATCTCGAAGGGCCCCCACGTCCAGTTGAAGCCCCATTTCATCGCCTTGTCGACGGAAGCGACGTCGTCGGCGATCTCGAAGGCGCGCTCCGCCGCGTACAGGAAGAGGCGCTTGACCAACTGCCAGACGAACCGCGAACCGTCGTCACGGCCCTGAATCATCGCCGCCAATTTATCCGCCGGTTTGCGGGCGGCTTTGGCCGCCGTCAGGCAAGGAAAACGGATGCCTTCGGGCGAGAGCGGCACATAACCGAACGTCGCCGGGTCCAATTGGCGGATTTCTTTGCCCCCTCCCGGCAACCGTTCCGCCCGGTAGAAGCCTGCCCCGGTTTTCTCCCCGAGCCTGCCCGCTTCCGCCAGTCTGGTCAGCAGGGGCGGCGCCGCGAAGATCGACCGCTCCGCTTCGTCGGCGGAGCGGTTGTATTG
The DNA here is from genome assembly GCF_005938195.1 of Paenibacillus thermoaerophilus. Taxonomy (GTDB): domain Bacteria; phylum Bacillota; class Bacilli; order Paenibacillales; family Reconciliibacillaceae; genus Paenibacillus_W; species Paenibacillus_W thermoaerophilus. The sequence goes on along the minus strand of NZ_VCQZ01000009.1, from coordinate 99,145 downwards.
GTTGGCGATGACATGCAAAAACGTATCCAGCCCGACCAGGTCGAGCGTGCGGAACGTGGCGCTCTTGGGCCGGCCGATGGCCGTTCCGGTCAGCGCGTCCACCGCTTCGACCGACAGCCCGAAGCGCTCCATCTCGGCCAGCGCCACCATCAGGCCGTAAGTGCCGATGCGGTTGGCGATGAAATTCGGCGTATCCTTGGCGGCAACCGTGCCTTTGCCCAGCCGCCGTTCCGCAAACGCGGCGAACGCGCAAAGCGTATCGGCATCGGTAGCCGCCGCCGGAATCAGCTCCAGCAGCTTCATGTAGCGGGGCGGATTAAAAAAATGCGTGCCGAAAAAACGGCTCCGGACTTCGTCCGGCAGCGCTTCGGCAATCGCTTGCACGGACAGGCCCGACGTATTGGTCGTCAAGATGGCGTCTTTCTTCAGCAGAGGCGCGACCTGGGCCATCAACTGCCGTTTGATCTCCAGCCGCTCGACGACCGCTTCGATCACCCAATCCGCGCCGGATACCGCCTCCTCCAGATCGTCCGCGAAATTGCCCGGCCGGATGCGCCGCGCGGCCTCCGGAACGAACAGCGCGGCCGGATTCGACTCGTGCAGCCGTTTGACGGCTTCCTCCGCGAGCTTGCTGCGCGATCCCCGATCCGCGCCGCCGGTCTCCGTCCCGTCCGGCAGCCGATCGAGCAGCGTTACCGTCAAGCCGCAATTGGCCAGATGGGCGGCGATGCCGGCTCCCATCACGCCCGCGCCGAGCACGGTAACGTTCGTAAGGTTCAATGCGTTCACGATTTGCCCTCCCCATCCGAACCGGATTCGGTTCGTTCCTTCAGCAGCCTGCGCAGTACCTTGCCTACGGCCGATTTGGGCAGCGCGTCGACGAATTCGTACTGGCGCGGCACCTTGTACGCCGCCAGCCGTTCCCGGCAGAAACGGTTCAGTTCATCTTCCGTCACGCCGGATTGCCGGACGACAAACGCTTTCACCGTTTCGCCCCGATAGCCGTCGGGCACGCCGACGACCGCCGCTTCCCGGACCGCCGGATGCTCGAACAGCACTTCCTCGACTTCGCGGGGATATACCTTGAAACCGCCGCAATTGATCATATCCTTAAGCCGCTCGACGATCCGGAAATAACCTTGTTCGTCCATCGAGGCGAGATCGCCCGTTCGCAGCCATCCGTCATCGAACGCGGCCGCCGTCTCCTCCGGCCTGTTCCAATACCCGCGCATCACCTGCGGCCCCCGGATCTGCAGTTCGCCGATCTGCCCGGGACCAAGCGGCTCTCCCGTATCCGTGTCGACGATCCGGCAGTCCGTATCGGGCCACGGGAGCCCGATCGTCCCGGTCCGGTTCTCGCCCCAGATCGGATTGGCGTGCGTGACGGGCGAAGCCTCGCTCAGCCCGTAGCCCTCGACCAGCTTGCCGCCCGATTTCAGCTCGAACTCCTGCTGCACATCGAGCGGCAGCGGTGCGGACCCGCTGACGCATACCCGGATGGAGGCGAGATCGCCGGGCCGGTGCTTCGGATGCTTCAGCACACTGAGATACATCGTCGGCGCACCCGGGAACATCGTCGGCCTGGTGCCGCGGATCGCGCCGAGCAGCAGATCGGGCTCGAACTTCGGAATCAGCGTCATCGTCGCGCCGATCGACACCGCGAAGTTCATCGCCACCGTCATTCCGTAGACGTGAAAAAACGGCACCGCGCCAAGCGCGACCTCCTCGCCTTCCCGGGCCCGGTGCAGCCAGGCCCGGCATTGCCTCACATTGGCGGTCAGATTCGCGTGCGTGAGCATCGCTCCTTTCGGACGGCCCGTCGTTCCCCCGGTATATTGCAGAACCGCCAGATCGTCGGGCGCGTTGTGGACGGGATCGTCGGGAGCTTCCGCCGTATCCAGCCAGGGGTATAAACGGATGGCGGGCTCGTTCGGGGGGATTTTGGCGATCGGGGCCTTTTTGCGCTTCTGCATCCAAGGGTACAGCCACCGTTTGACCGCCGGCAGATCGTCGGCGATGCCCGTCACGATCACCGCCTGCAGCGGCGTGCGCGGCTTGACCGAGCAGACCCGCGCATACAGCAGATCCAGGCAGACGATCCAGCGGGCGCCGCAATCGGCAAGCTGCGTCTCGAGTTCGCGCTCGGTGTACAACGGATTCGTCTGGGCGACGACCCCTCCCGCCAGAAACGTGCCGTAATACGCGACGACGTAGGCGGGCATATTGGGCAGCATCAGCGCCACCCGGTCGCCCTTCCGCAGCCCGAGCTTGCGGATATTGTGCGCGAACTGAAGCGAGCGGCGGAGAAGCTCGCGGTAATTCGTCCTCCGGCCGAAAAACGAGATCGCCGTCCGGTTGCCGAACCGCGCGGCCGCCGATTTAAGCAGACTGTCGACCGTTTCCGGCGGGTAATCGAGCGTGGGGGGCACTTCCGGTTCGTAAGAAGACAGCCAGGGTCTTTCCGCCCGATCCATATGATTTCCCCTCTCTTCGGCTTTGTTCTAGACGCGGCCCTGCTCTCTACGCTTGCGGATTTCCTCCGTCAGCATCGGCACGATTTCGAACAGATCGCCCACCAGTCCGTAATCCGCCACCTGAAAGATCGGCGCGTCCGGGTCCGTGTTGATCGCCACGATCACGCGGGACCGCGACATGCCGGCCAGATGCTGGATCGCCCCGGAGATGCCGCAGGCGATGTAGAGATCGGGCGTGACCACCTTCCCGGTCTGCCCGATTTGCAGCGCGTAGTCGCAATACCCCGCGTCGCAGGCTCCCCGCGACGCGCCGACCGCGCCCCCGAGGGCTTGGGCGAGCTCCCGCAGCGGGCGGAAGCCTTCCGCCCCGCGAACCCCTCTCCCGCCCGCGACCACGATACGCGCTTCGCCGAGATCGACGTCCTCCGTCACCCTAGCGGCCACCTCGCGAACGAGTACTCGCTTCGGCACGCCGCCTTCGGGAGGTGCCAGCCGCTCGAAAGCGGTCGGCGGAGCGTCGCCCGAGACTCCCGCCGCCGGCAGGTTGTTCGGCCGGATCGTGACGAACGCCGTCCCGGAGACAAGCCGCCTCGCCTCCGTCGCTTTGCCCGCGAACAAGGGACGCAGCCACTCCGTTTCTCCGCCGGTTCGGGAGAGGTCGACGCAATCCGCGGCGTAACCTCCCCCGAAGCGCTGGGCGGCGCGGGCGACGGCGTCGCGCGTCGGCGATACGTGGGCGGCGATCACCAGCTTCGCGCCGCTTGCCTGCACGGCGAGGGCGATCGCCTCCGTCTCGGCTTCGGGATTATAGGCCTGGAGCTCGGGCCATTCGGCCGCCAGCAGCCGGACCGCTCCGCGCGACGCCAATTCGCCCGCGACCCCGTCGTCCGGGATTTTGCCCCGCCACAGCACGGCGACGCCGCCGTCGGGCGAAGCGAGCTTCGCGGCCGTCAGCAGTTCGTAGGTGACCGTCCTCGGACGGCCGTCCCGCTGCTCCGCGATTACCAGTACTTCCGGCATAAGCGTCTCTCCCCCCTCCTACGAACCTTCCCCGCGCAGCACCTTCGCCTCGTCCCGCAAACGGTCCAGCAGCTCCGCCACGACCGCGCTCGCTTCGCCGGTCAGACGAATGCCCGCCTGGCGCGGCGGAGCCGGTTCCAACCGGGCCGACCGGCTACCGGGCGACAGCCGGTCGGTGGACAATCCGAGATCGGCGGCGCTTAAAGTCTCGACCGGTTTTTTCTTGGCCTTCATGATGCCGGGCAGGGACGGATATCGCGGCTCGTTCAAGCCTTGCTGCGCCGTCACGACGAGAGGCAGCGGCGCTTCGACCGTCTCGTTGCCGTCGCTCCCTTCCCGCTCGACGACGGCCAGCGCCTGCTCCGGCCGCAGTGTCAGCTTCAGCGCCCCGGAAACCAGCGGCAGGCCGAGGGCTTCCGCCACCCGGGCCCCTCCTTGCGCCGCTCCGTTGTCGATGGAGACATGGCCGGCCAGAATCAAATCCGGCCGCAGCGAAGCCAGGTAAGCAGCCAGCGAAGCGGCGACCGTCCCCTCGTCCTCCAAGCAGGCGCTGTCGCCGATGCGGACCGCCCGGTCGGCTCCCATCGCCAGTGCGGTTCTCAGCGCGGATTCCGCCCGCTCCGGCCCCACCGTGACGGCGACCACTTCGCCGCCGAATTTTTCCTTGATCCGCAAAGCTTCCTCCAAGGCGTACTCGTCATACGGATTCACGATATACTTCAGATCCCGCTCCGCCAGCGCACCCGATTCGATGCGAATCCGTTCCTCCGTATCCGGAGTCTGCTTGAGGCATACGGCCACGATCACGAGATTCCCTCCTTCCGGATAACCTGTCAATACCAGTCTATGGGCCACGGCTTGACCAACATGCGTCCATTCGCCGGAATATCGAAAGCCCCGACCGAGGCCGCGAAGAACACGGGCCTTTTGGGGCGGGGCATTGCGCATAGGGGGTCGGGATTCGGGTTGTTTATCCGGATGCGATCGACCCGAAGCCTGACCGGCAGACTTGCTCCGCGATCGCGCGGTAGCCGAAGGCATTGGGGTGAAAACCGTCGTCCGAGATATAATCTTCTTCATGGTGGAGAAAGGCCGAATGCACGTCGGCAAAATGGATATTGCCGCGCTGCTGTCTCCGGATTTGCCGGTTGAAGCGTTCGACCCATATTCCCGCCTCTTCGGCCCAGGGCAGCGGATTGTACAAGCCGACCAGAATCGCCGCCCAGTTCTTTTGCTTCGCCTTCAAGCCGCAGATGTGGTCGATGATGCGGGGATACTGCGTGCGCATCGTTTTGACCGCGCGAACGAGATGAGACGTTTCTCCCGTCAAGTAATACGGCTTCGCCGCATCGAGCAGATCGTTTCCGCCGGCCGTCACCGTGATCAGTTGGGCATGCTTGACTGCGTGCCGCCAATCGTTGTCGGAGAGCAGCCTTTCCGCCAGCTCGCCCGATTTGGCTCCGCTTTGTCCGCAGACGATCGCCTGCACCGGACGGCCCAGCCGCTGTTCGGCCAACTCCCGGTACGCCTCGACAAAACCGCAGCCGGAAGCGGCCCCGACTCCGACCGTCAGGGAATCGCCGATTGCCGCGTATTGTATCGTCGACATCCTGGTCCCCTCCGTTCCTCGGATACGCTTATTGTATTCACGTCCGGGCGGAATGGGCACCTGCCCGGAAAAAGAAAACGGACGGCCTCGTCCAGAGACCGTCCGATTTCAGGCGGCGAACCGCTTATTTATCGAAAAAAACATGCTCCGCCGAAACAATCCGCCCTTCGTCCAGCACCAAAATGCCGAAGGAATAACGGGGCTGGAACCTTTTATCCGTCGGCGAACCGGGATTAAACATCAGCGTGTTCCCCCGCTGTCCCTTGTAAGGGATATGCGAATGTCCGAACACGATAACATCCGGCGGATCGTCCTTGAACGCCTCCCAGGCGCGTTCTTCCGTCGTCAGCCGTCCGCCGTCTCCGTGCACGACGCCGATTCTGACGCCCGCTTGTTCCAGCGTCAAGCGCCTCCCGAACCGCCGCACGATGTCCGGACCGTCATTGTTGCCGGCGACGCCGACGACGGGTGCGAACGCCTCGAACAAGCCGGCGGTGTCCGGATGAATCCAGTCGCCGGCGTGAACGATCAGATCGACGCCCTTCAAGCCGTTCGCGAGCGGCTCCGGCAGCGGCCGGGGACGGTGAAGATGCGTGTCCGACACGACGCCGATTTTGACCGGCTTACGCTTTTCCATAGTTCACCCGCAAGCGGGAAGCGGCTTCCTTCGCGCGCTCCCGCGCCTCATCCACCGTGTCCGCCGCGCTTAACGCGACAGCCATCCGGCGTCCGACCTTCGTCTCCGGCTTGCCGAATACGCGCACCTGCGTATCGGGAAGCTCCAGCGCTGCGGCGATTCCGCCGATCGCGAAGTCCCGGCTCTCCTCCCACGCCTTGAGCGTATGGCTTGCGCCCGGACGGAGCAGCCGGACGCCCGGAATCGGCAGACCGAGAATCGCCCGGACGTGCAGCGCGAACTCGGACAAGTCCTGGGAAACCATCGTCACCATGCCCGTATCGTGCGGACGCGGGGACACTTCGCTGAAGTATACGCGGTCCGGAGCGAGGAACAGCTCGACGCCGAACAAGCCGTATCCGCCCAGCGCGTCGGTGATCGTCCTGGCGATGCGCCGCGCTTCTTCGAGCTGGGCGGGGCTCATCGGATGCGGCTGCCACGATTCGATATAGTCCCCGTCCTTCTGGATATGGCCGATCGGTTCGCAGAAGGTCGTGCCCGATACGGAACGGACGGTGAGCAGCGTAATTTCGGAATCGAACCGGATAAACTGTTCGACGATCACCCGCGTTTTTTTGGCGCGGCCGCCTTCCATCGCCGTCCGCCAGCAAGCTTCGATGTCGTCCTCCGTCCGGCAGACGCTTTGCCCTTTGCCGGAGGAGCTCATGATCGGCTTGATGACGCACGGCAGGCCAATCTCGGCCACCGCGCGCTTCAACTCGTCCAGCGAGTCGGCGAACCGGTAAGCCGCCGTCGGCAATCCCAGCGTCTCGGCGGCCAGACGCCGAATCCCTTCGCGGTCCATCGTCAGCCGGGAAGCGGTCGCCGTCGGGATGACGCGATAGCCTTCGCGTTCCAGCTCGACCAACTCTTCCGTCGCGATCGCTTCGATCTCCGGTACGATCCAATCGGGACGCTCCCGTTCGATCAGCTCCCGCAGCGCCGCCCTATCAAGCATGTCGATCACGTAATGGCGGTGAGCGACCTGCATCGCGGGAGCTCCCGGATACCGGTCGACCGCGATCGTCTCGACCCCGAGCCTTTGCGCTTCAATCACGACTTCTTTCCCCAATTCGCCCGATCCGAGCAGCATCATCTTGCGCGCGCGGCTGGAATCCGGCGCTCCGATTGTAAACATGCGCGACACCCTTCCATCCGTAAATCGTGAATGTTTATTTAAAATAATCTTGCTCCAGCTCCCGCAAGCTCCGTTCCGCCATCCGCGCCCACTGCCCGTCCATCGCGGCCAATCTGTCGAGCTCCCGCTTGACGGCTTGACGCAGCGAGTCCGCATAATCGGGGATTTCTCCGGCGAACGGCTCGATGTCCGCTTTCGGCACAAGCGCTTTTTCACGGTAGGCGAGCGCCCGGCGCTGGTGGAACAAGGGGACGTCGGCTTCGTAGGGATGGTGCAGATCGCCCTGCAGAGGGTGGGACAGCACCGCCCGGATCTCGACGACGGCCCTCGGGCCGGAGGCTTCGACGAGAATGCCGGCGTATTCCCCCGATTTGTAGCGGGCGCGAACCGGATCGCCCGGCTTCAGCTCCGTCATCATGCCTGCTTCAACCTCCTTTGCAACCAGTCGTGCAGATGGACGACCGAGCGGAAAGCGTACAAACAGTCCTCCCGCTCTCCGTTTTTGACGAAGACGAGAGCGGGCACACTGGCGATTCGCCACCGCTCCCGCAGCTCGGGAATCAAGTTGATGTTCGCCTTCACGATCGGCAACGAAGGGTCATGGGCCTCCAAAACGTCCAGCATTCGTTCGGCCAGCTTGCAGGTGCCGCAAAACGGCGAATGGACGAAGACGGCCATGGCCGCCCCCGTCCTCCGCTGTTCCGACATCTCGTTAATAAGCTCCGTCTCCGATCTCTCCCGCATGATTATCCTCCCGGCTGCGTTGGACCGCGGCATCGGCCGCTCTCTTGGAGCCGCTTGCCGGGGCGCGCCGCGGTTGGCTCCGGCCGGCACGAATCTGCTTGAGCAGGCCGTACTCCGACAATTCGGCGATGCTTAGGCCATCCATGGTCAAGCGAAGCCGCTCCAGCTTCTCTTCGGCTTGCGCCTTCGTCATCGGCTCCCCGTAGGGACGGCCTTTGTAAATGAGATAGAACACGGTTGGATCCGCTCCGGATTAAGATTCGTAATCGACTGCGACCGAGGATTCCCGAACGGACGCCATGTATTGAATGACTTCCTGATGGACGGGATGCACCTGATACGCTTGCAGGTCCTCTAGGGAATCGAATTTCGTATACAAGCCGATGTCATAGGAGCGTTCGGAACGAAGCACATCCACGCCGACCTCCAAGTGACGAAGCTGCGGAATGCGTCCCTTCATGCCGAGCAGCACGTCGCGCGTCTTGGCGAGCGTCTCGGGGTCCGGGGATTTCAGCTTAAACAAAACGATATGGGTAATCAATACCATCATCTCCCTGAACATCATCGATCATGCTTATTGTATCACGCTCCGGGAGGAAAACAAGGACAACGGGTTATTTGCGGTACACGATTTCCGTGCGCAACACGCGAAGCACGTCTCCGTCCTTCAAGGGGTAGGGATGATTCGGCAGCATCCATTCCCCGTTCAGCAGCGTGCCGTTGACCGAACCGAGATCTCTCGCCAGAACCGCGTCTCCTTCCCGCACGAATTCGACGTGGTTGCGCGATACGCCCAGCGAGTCGTCCCGGTAGCCTACGCCTTCGAGTCCCCGACCGACGACGAATCGCGGTTCGCCGATCCACGGCACGGTCTGGGAATCAGCCCCTTTGCGGATCTGCAGCACGCCGTGATAAGCGGCGGCGCCGCGCCCCGATCCGAGCCAAACCGTCGCATCGGCGGGAGCGGCGTACGGGGCCGGAAGCTTGTCCGTAGCGCGAATCGGGTCCGGATCGCCGGGCGCGGAGGCATCCTCCTTCGCATCAACCGGTTCGATCCGGACCGGCGGAAGAGTCTTATACGGCGCAACCGCCTCGGCAGCCGCTGACGGAGATGGTCCCAAGCCGGACGCGCTTGCCGGCGCCGGCCGGCCGTCGGCTTGTCCGCCGTCGCGTCCGGCCAGTCGGCGATAGATCTGTTCGGCGGCGATGCCGGCGAGACCTATGGCAATGCCCGCCATCGTCAGCGGCAGCTTGTCCAGCTTCCACCCCGCCCATGCCGTAACCGCCGCCGCAATCCCTACTCCAGCGGACGGCGGAACCGACGAGAAGGCACGCCGCAGCCGATCCTGCATCCCGACGCTTTCCCGGCCGGACGGCTCGGTCTCGGCCGATGCGGAATCCGGAACCGTCAGGACGGCCGGAGCCTGTCCCGTCTCCCCGGGGTCGCCCTCCTCGCCGCCCAGCCAAGTGCGGCCGATTCGGTTTTTCATCCCGGCGAACGACCAGCCCGGTTCCCGGCTCCAGGACGCAACGGTCCGCAGCTTTTCTCCGCCCGTCCCCGCCGTTCGCTCCGCGAGCCGCAGGCATAGCTCGGCAAACGCCCGCCTCGCTTCCGGCCGGCCGTCGACTCCCGTTACCGGCACATACACGAGTCCGAGATCGTCGTCCTCGGGCCCGACGTACACCTGCTCGGGCTTCAGCACGAATCCGTCGGGCTTAAGCAAATATTGCGTGCAGTTCTCCAGCGCAAGCGATATCCGGAACAACAATCTAAGCGCCCGCCGTTCCGTCCATGAATGCCCCAGCATCATATCCGAGAGCGGCACCCGGTGCCCGAGCCGGTAACGCAGCGTGCACTCTCCGTTGAGCTCCGTCAAGGAAACGGGAAGCACGTACGGAATCCGGCAGTTCTGAAGCATCCGGACGGCGGACCGGTTGACCGCACCGGAGCCTATCGGCGGACGGCCCGCTATCTCCAGCCAACGCTCGTGGTCTTCGGCCGCGGAGACCAGAAGCTCGATCGTATTCATCCCGTTCGAACCTCCTATCCCAGCGGAATCCACAGACTGGCGAGCACCGCCGGGAACACCGCGTACATAAACGGAAACCGCGTCAGTTTCGATGCGGCCTCCGCTCCGTGAACCGGCCAAACCCGCAGGAGCAGCGTCGAGATGAGCGCCGTGCGCAGCCGGACTGCCAGCGCCGAAAACATCCGTCTCGATACGACGATCGCTATCCCGATCAAGCCGCCGATCACGATCGCATAGATCAGGGCGTTTACGGAAAGCTGCCAGCCTCCCAGCGCCCCGATCGCCGCAAAACATTTGACGTCGCCGGCTCCGACCGCTCTGCACGCATACAGCACCAACGTCGCCGCCAACCCAATCGCCAAGCCGGCCAAGGAAAACAGCGTTCCCCTCCATCCGTCCAAAACCGTGTGAACGCCCAATCCGGCGGCCGCCGCGGCGGCGTTGAGCTTGTTCGGAATGCGCCACGTTCGGGCGTCGGTCCAGAGCGCGGCTCCGGCGAAAGCGACGAGCAGCGCGGCTGACAGGCCGTGGACGGCGAATCCGTCGATTAAAAATTGCCTGAACGGCATCGGCAAACATCCTTTCTTTCTGCGATCTGCGATTAGGCCCCGATCCAGCACCGCTCGGAGCTTTGTTTGACGAGCGTCATTTTCAGGTTGCGGAAAGGCAGCGCGATCTCGGCCTCGTACCGGACCGTAACGGTCAAATAGGCGTCGCCGCGGGCCCACAGGTCCGGCAAATCCAGCTCCGTCACCTCCAGCCTATCCCGGCGGATCAGAGCGGGATCGGCATGGCCGGCAATATAATCCGCGGCCCATCCCCGCATCGGTTCGCTTGCGGCGCGGCCGATCTCGCCGCCGTACTTGTCGCTGATGAAACCGGTCAAATCCTTCAGCGAATCGGGCAAAAACGACAAGCCCAGCATGTCCTGCCACTCCTTGACCTGCTTGTACCAATTATCGATCTGCTCCAGCTTTTGCTGCACCGTCGCTCCCGCCATCTGGCCGGCCGCCGCCTGAATGACCGTTTTCGCCGGATACGAGGACGAGGCGATGGTGCGGACGGAATCGGATACGGCCGCCTCCAGCGCGAGATCGGTCATGCAGATTTTCAGCAGCGCGATCAGAGCCAGGGCGAACGCCAAATAAACAGGCAGCCACAGTGACGCTTCAAGTGTGACGCTCGCCCGGTCCTCCCGCAGCGGGAAGCGGCGGCGACTCGATTCAGTGGTAAGAGAGGTGCGCCGAGCGCTGCAGTTGCAATCGTCCATCGCTCAGTTTTCCTCCAATCCAACCGTTTTGCAAAGCTTTGGCCGCCTGCGGCAAAAACCACGGCTTGACGGAAGTGGTCGCGTCACCCTGGATATACGTATACGCCTTGGTCAGATCCGTGCTTTCGTTTAATTCGATCAGCGCCTGCATCCGGGAAAGCACGCCCACATCTCCGCTGTGGAACAAATAAAACAAGCGCAGGTGATCCTTGTACGTCCAGGGGACGTTCACCCATTCGCCGCCAAGCGGAACCGATTTGCCCGCGATCAGATCGTCCGTGTCGGGCTTCGCCTTTTCCAGTCCCTGCAGCAGGGCGGCGGCGAACATCAGAATCGGCGATCCCGCCCCCGCCGCCCGAACCTTCGGGTCGGCCAGCGCTTCCGCGGTGCGAATGGCGGTCCGGAACAAAAAGATTTCGCCGTATGCCGCATGGACATTGAGGTGGCAGGAAGGAGCGCCGTACAAAATATATTCGGCTTCCTGCTTCTCCAGACGATGCGTATCGGGAGCGGACAGTCTCTCCGCTTTGTCCGATGCCAGATCGAACCCGATCGTCCGGTAGTTGAAATACGTCAGGGCGTATTCGTTCACATACAATTCGTCGCGGAGCGACAGCAAAAACGATTCCATCCGGTTCGCGTGCGCCAGCGTCTCCCGGACGCCCGATTCGGGAGCGGCTTCGAGCGGATCTTTATTTTTACGGTCGGCTTCCATCTGCTCGTTGTATTGCACGTATTTGGCGAACAGTCCGCTGCCCGGAGCCGCAAGCTTGAGAAACAACGGATGATCCGTCTTGGAGCATCCGCTTTGATGGGCTTTGCGCACCTCCTCCTGCACCGCTTTCCCCTTCTCTTTGGCTTCGTTCGTTTTGCGTTTGGCTTCGGCCGTCTGCCGCTTGCGCTCCTCCTCGGTTCGCTGACGGCCGGCAACGAACCGGTCCGCATCGCTGCGCGCGCCTTCGGCCGCCGCACGGCATTGTTCCCACGAAGCACCGGGATCGAGGCTCGTCATCCGCAAAACCGCCGCGTCGACTCCCGACAAGTACGAATCGTAATAGTCCGTTCCGTGCAGGGGGAGCTGAACGAACGCGTCCTGGGCTCCGATCGACGCGAGCTTCGGATTCTCGCGGGCCTTTGAGGCCAATTGCTCCATCTCCCCTTCCTTCGACCGAGCCGCCTCGACGGCTTCGCGGACGGCCTGCCTCCTTGCCTCCATGTCCTGCTTGCTCCGAAGCGCCGTTTCTATTCCGTTGCGGCGGGACCGGTTCGAGGCTTCGGCCAATGCGGCAATTTCCGCGTCCAGAGCCTGGCGCGCCCGGGCGGCTTCGGCCGCCTGCTCGGGATCCGTCGGGAATCCGATCGAAGCCCGTTCCTCCTGGGCTTGGCGGATGCGATTCGAGATCGCCTCCAGTTCGCTTTCCGTAGCGGCGGCGTTTTGCTCCGCAAGTCTGGCCGTTTTTTGCAGCTCCATCGTCTGCTCCCAAGCGTCGTCCAGCAGCTTCTCCCGTTCCTGCAGCCGGTTTTCCAGCGTATCCGTCGTATTCTGAAAAGTCTGCGCCGCCGCCAGCGCATCGCTTAATCCCGCAAACGGCTCGACCACGCTTCGCGCGAATTCGATCGGCGCCCGGTATTTCATCGTTTCGAGAATTTGCCTCTTGAAGATGTCGTGGTCGGCGAGCGGATACCTTGCGGCGATAGTGCCGAACTTCTCCAATCTGGTGTCGATGACGGACTTGCCGGATACGTGCCCGCTCAAGTTGCGCTTCATCGTGTCCGCCGCTTCCGCTTGAATCGACGCCTTCGGTTCCGTCGTCGCGAACAGTCCGTACTGCTGCAATCCGGTATCGAAAGAGGCGAGCGCCGACCGCAGCGCCGTCTTGAGCGCCCGTTCGGACTGCATGCCCGCCAGTTGAATGCGGACCGTATCGATCAGCACGCCCATCAGCACGAGTAGGCCGAATACGGCAATGACGCCGTATACGGAGACGCTGCCGCGTTCGTCTGCCTCCCGCAGGCGTTTATTCATGCAGAACCACCCCGATCCCCGCTTTCTCCAACTCCCGAAGCAGCGATTTGGACGGGCCCATCTTGCCCGTTTTGGCGTTCCGGTAAAAATGCCAGACCACGCCCTGCAGTTGGCCCGTCTCGACGAGCCGCTTGTCCTTCTCGATCTGCTGTCGGATCTCCTTCGATAACGATTGGGCTCCGAGCAACGCCTGATGCCCTATGGATTCGCGGTCGATCGCGTCGACCAGACGCGTGCGCTGCTGATCGCCGTCCGTCAGCGTCAGCGTCCGCTCCTTGCCTTTGACCGTCTGCTGAAGCTGCCTTCTCGCCTGGGCTTCCTCCGCATACACCGCCGGAGCGGGACTTCCGCGGAATTTATCGAGAATTTGTCCCGCCTTGCCCCTCGATACGTACCCCATGATCAGGGGGATGTACGACCGGAGCAGATCGGCATGACGGATCGTCTCGGCAGGGTCCGTGACGGGAGCGGAGGCGGTCATCGTCAGCAGCTTGCTTCCGGGCAGCGAGGAGAACGCATCCGGCATCGACAGGGACGAGTCGAGTCGAACTTCCGCCTTGCGGCTGAACAACCCGTTATGGTACGCCGCCAGTCCCGAGCTCTCCAACGGAAACCAGAGCTGCTGCCGCTCAAGCTTCCTCCGCGACAAGGAATCTCCCGATCCGGGCGAGGCCGCGCCCTCAGCCCCCCAGCCGAATGCCGCATCGCCGTTATTGAATAAACGCCAGTACAACCCGTCGCGCTGGTACGGGGAAAACGCTCCCGTCACCGGATGGATCGCCGAAGCGTCCCAGGCGCCGGATATTCGCTCGGCGGCCAGCCGGGCGTCGGCATACAGCAGGGCCTGGCGGAAAAAGAGGAAACCAAGCGCGACGAGCACGACGGAAAACATCAGAACGGCCGGAGCGACCAGGGAAGATTCGACCGTCTGGGTTCCCTCCTCGGTCCGCCAGAAAGCCTGAAGCCGGCTCCGGATGCCGATCATGGCGTGCTCGCGCCGGGTGCGATCGCATCCGGTCCCGATTTGAATTCGTCAATTTTTTGATTGGTGTTGCCGAACAGATCGCCGGCCCATTTCATCATCCATTTGCGGAAGGCGATGGCGAGGATGACGAGTACCGCGAGGATGAGAATGATTTCAAGCGTGCCCATGCCGTCTTCTTCGGACCAGAACGATTTCCATGCGGATTTGACAGTAGAGACCATGTTTCGTTTCCTCCTGAACTGCATGAATATATCATTGCATTAATCATATAATGGCGTTTACGACAAGCTCATAAGCGCGGGCGCCGCCACAATCAGCAAGACGGCCGCAAACATCAGCATCAGCGGAAAAATCAGCTTCGAGGACGCTTGCTCCCCCCGGATGAGCGCCAACGCTTTACGCTTCTCCCACAGGTTGCGGGACAGCTCGCGAAGCGTCAGCGTCAATTCTTGCCCGCCCCTGCGCATATTGAGCAGCAGCGTTGTCGTCAGCATCGACACCTCCGGCGTCGCGCAGCGCTGATGAAACCATTCGAGCGCAGCCGGGAACGGCATCCGATTCTGCAAATGAACCAGCACTCCGGACAATTCCTTGCCCAGCGCGCTGTCCCCGCGCTGTCCGTACCGTTCGGCCGCCGAACGGAACGCCTGCTGAACCGGCTCGCCCGCATTCAGCAGCAGAACCAGGCGATTTAGAAACTCCGGCAGCTCACGGACGATGTCGTGACGGCGTTCCGTCAGCTTCCGGTCGAGCATCCGGTACCGGACCCAGGGCCATCCTCCCGCCAGCACGAGCAGAGCCGCGCCCGCTGCCGGATCGGCGGCAATCAGCACCGCCACGGCCGCCGCAAGCACGAGAACCGTCTCGCGGACCACGGAGGCGCGCCACTTTCCGGCCAGCTCCGAAGCTTGCTGTTCGCCGGCCAATACGCTCCAGATGCCGATCGTCTTCCGTTCCCACGTTTTCCATCTGTCCATATCCGCTCACACCTTCAACTTGACGATAGCGTTCATCCAAATTACGGCGGAGGCTACCAGCAGCAGCGCACCGGTCATGACGACCGCTCCGGCGGGCGAATAAAGCGGCTGCACGTAGTCCGGGGACGTGAATCGGAGCATCGCCAATATCGCGAACGGAATGACGGTCAGCGCGCGGGCTTCCCACCGCTTCCGCGATACGACGATGGCGATATCCCGGGCGATGTCCTGCTTCTCGCCCATCAGGTGCGTCGTTTGCCGGATAACGTCCGCCAGATTGCCGCCGGTTCGCTTACAGGCCGAGAACACCTCGGCGAATTGGCGCACCGTGTCCGACTCCGTTCGGTCCGCCCAGTTCGCCAGCGCTTTTTCGAGCGGCTCGCCGATCGCCAACTGGCCGCGGATGCGAAGCAGATCGTCCATGATAAAGTCGATCCGCCCCCCGATCAGCTTCAAGTCGTCCGGCGCGTCGCGGAACGCGTTTTCCACCGACTTGCCGGCGGCAAGCGACGTGGATACGGCGTACAGAGCCTGCTGGAACGCCCTGTCGATCCGCTCGCGGGCCGCCTCGCGTCGAAGCCGGACGTACGGACGCCAGACAAGCGGGCCGAGCGCCGCCATTGCGCCGATCCCCCACCACGTCCCGTACAGCAGCCAGCCTATGGCGGCCCCGGCCAGGCAAGCGGCGGCAACAACCGCGATCCGCTCCGCCGGTTTAATCCGGTACAACGGGTACAGTTCCCGGGCTTTCATCCGTTCCCGACACCTCCGGACGGCTGGACGACAGGTTTGACCGGCGGGCAAGCTTGAGACGGCGTTCCCGGCGAGAACAGCTCCCATTTCCAAGTGCGGATGGGCGCTTCGCCGGTCGGCTCCAGCATGCCTCCGCCTCCGTCCCGTCCGGCGTGACGGTACCGGAACAGCGGCCGAAGCCCGAGCTCGCCCGGGGCCGGTTCCGTCAGCTCGCTGATCTCCACGACTTTGCGGCTGCCGTCGCGGAACCGCTGGAGATGCACCATGATGTCGATCGCTGAGGCGATCTGCTTGCGCACAACCGGAATCGGCAGGTCCATCGCGGTCAGCACCATCGTCTCCAGACGCCCGAGCATATCCGCGATCGAGTTGCCGTGGCCAGTGGACAAGCTGCCGTCATGCCCCGTATTCATCGCCTGCAGCATATCCAGCGCTTCGCCCCCGCGCACTTCGCCGACGATGATCCGGTTGGGCCGCATGCGCAGCGCCGCCCGAATCAGATGGCGCATCGACAGCTCGCCGCGGCCTTCGGCGTTGGCGTTGCGCGTCTCCAGCGACACCAGATTGGGAATGGCCCGTAACTGCAGCTCGGCCGAGTCTTCGATGGTGATCACCCGTTCTTCGCGGGGGATATACTGGCAGAGCGCGTTCAGAAACGTCGTTTTGCCGGAGCCGGTCCCGCCGCTGACGAATATGTTGCATTTGGCTTCGACGGCATCGCGGAGGAACGCCGCGGCCTGATCGCTTAATGTCCCCTTGGCCGTCAAATCCGAGAGCCGCATCGGCGACTGGGGAAATTTGCGGATCGTCAAAATCGGCCCGTTCAGCGCGATCGGCGGCAGCACGACATGCACCCTCGATCCGTCCGGAAGCCTGGCGTCCACGATGGGCGACGCTTCGTTCACCGTCCGGTTGACCTGTCCGACGATCGTCTGGATGAGGTCCTCCAGCCGTTCGCGGCTCTCGAACCGTTGCGGGACGGGCTCCGTCTTGCCCCGGCGCTCAATAAACAGATGGTCCGGCCCGTTGACCATCACCTCCGTAATCTCCGGATCGTCCATCAGCGGCTGCAAGATGTCGAGACCGCGGAAAGCCGAGAAAATCTCCGCCACCGCCGTTGCCTGGCTGGAAGCGGTCATATAGGTTTTGGCCGCCGCCTTGAACACTTCTTCCTCGATCATCTCGCGAATTTCCGCGTCGGACAGATGGCCCGGAGCCGACCGCAGCCGGTTGCGCAGCTCCTGCTTCAATTCGTGGACAACCGTGTCCGTTCCCATGAGCGCCCTCCTTCCTCCAGCCGGAAAAACAGCCCGAGCAGCTCCTCGGCCAACTCCGCATGCCAGCGGCTCGAACCGCCCCGCGTATCGTAATGGCTTAACCGGCCGCAGACCGGGATGCCGAAGCTGTCCAGATCCGGCGGCTCGTCCCGGCCGCCGCCGTTCAGAATAAACCGGATATCCGCTTCTTTCGCCGCGATTGCGTCGGCCATCGGCCCCTGGCGCATGCGCAGCACCTTGGCCGTCTTGCGGAGGCAGAGGTCCGATTCCGTCAGCAGCCACCAGATGCGGGCCGACGCCTGCAAGGCCGACGCCGAACGTTCGCAGTGGGCGGAATCCAGATCCAGCAGTACGTAGTCGTAGAGGCCCATCTCGGCGACGGACGAGATCAGGCGGAACGTATCCTCCCGCGTCATCTCATGCAGATCGAGCGTTTCCTCGGGCAGCGGCACGTAATCGAACCCCGAATCGAGATCGGAGCAGACCAGTCCGGGCCATTTGCCGGGCAGCGCCCGATAATCGGTTTTAAGCAAATACAACAGCCTAGCGAAAGCATGCGGACGGGAGACGTCCGTCTCGGGCAAGGGCGCGACCGGAATGCCGTCCAGACTGATCCACAGCGTTTTTTTGCCGATCCGCGCAAGCTGCTTCGCCAACAGGACGGACACTGTTGTTTTTCCTGCGCCGCCGACGGTCGAATAGATGGCGACCGTCGTTGTTTTGGACGCGGGCGCGCCGGACGGACACGCGTATTGGCGGGAATACAGCTCCTTGAGGCCGGCGATCAGCGAACGGATCGGCTGAAACTTGTGCATCGAGACGCAACGGCCTTCGGCGGACGCCTCTTCTCCCCCGTCGGTCAGCATGACCGGCAGACAGCCGGTCGGCAAGGTCGGCAGCCGATCGGCAAACGAAACGTGAAAAGCGAACACATGCGCGGAATGCGACCTGAGCGACTCCGCAAGCCCGTTCGTCCCGGTCCAGCCGCTCAGCTCGGTGTTCAAGCTTTCTTCGCTGTTGACATAGGCGGCCAGCATCTCGACATATTCATGATCCGCATCGAGCAGGACGACTCGAAATTTATCCATTGCTTTTGACTCCTTTCCGCTTTCTCCACAATCCGCCGAATCCCGTCACGCTCCTGGAGGCGGGCTGCCCGCCTGTCCAAAGGCGGACGAGCGGAGACAAGCTCTCGCGAACCTCCCGTCCCCACGGCTCCCGGTCGGCAACGGGAATGCCTTCCCAATTGGCCGGGGTCACGACTTCGTCGGGAACGGCGGGGATTCGGCAAACCGGCGGCTGGGGAAAGCTGTCGATCCAATCCTCCCGGCCGGGAGCGCGGACATCCCGGTTCGCGATCCACCAGACCGGCAGCCCCGCCTCTTCCTTGCGCCTCAAGGCGGCCAACGCTTCGGGAGGCTGAGCCCGCCACAGCCCGATCCCGGTGTCGGCGACGACGACGATGCCGTCCGCGAGCGCGAACAGCAACTGCGTCTCCGGGGACAGCCAGCCGTCCGAGCCGATGTCGACCAGCGTCACGGCGCAGCCGGTTTGCCTCAGACGCGATATCCGCGCTTCGAGATCGGCCGCCGCCCGGCTCTCCGGCGGACTCGGCAGCCAGCGCGTTCGTCCGGCGGCGCCTCTCTGGCGGCTTCGTCCGGTCCTGCCGCCGTCCAGCCAATCCGCCAAATACGGGACGGCTGTCGGCCATTCGGTGACCGCGCAGCTATAACCGGCCTCATCAAGCGTCCGTGCGAGGGAGATCGCGACGAAAGTCGCTCCCGCGCTTCTCCGCCAGCCGCCGACCACGATCAGCCTGCGGGCTTGCCCCGACAACAGGGCGCCAGCCGAAACCTCCGGCCGAGCGGCCGGAATCAGTCCGCCCCCGTCGAAGCGCCCGGTTGAAGCCGCCGCTGGTTCGGGAACCCGGCGGCCAAGCCACAACGCGAATTGACTGGCCAGCTCCGCGGTCAAGGGGCGGCGTTCCTCCCGGGGCTCGATCATCGCCTCGACGATCCCGCACAGCTCCGCGTCAACACGGGATCTTAACAAGGACGGCCCCTGACGGCGGAGGTCGGGGCACTTCCCGCCGCTCAGCAAGTAATGGAGCAGCGCGCCCAACGCGTAGACGTCGGCCGGCGGGCCGGTTTGCCGCCCTTCCAACTGCTCCGGAGCGGCGAATCCGATCGTGCCCATCCGGACCGTATCCTGTGCCGCTCCCGGCTTATGCGTGCGGGCGATGCCGAAGTCGATCAGCCGGATTCGCCCGCCGGGTTCCAGCATGATGTTGGAAGGCTTCAAGTCGCGGTAGACGATCGGCTCCGGCTTCAGGCTGTGCAGATACACCAGGCAATCGGCGATCTGCCGGGCCCAATCCACCGCCGTTTCTTCGGAGATCGACCGCCCGGAACGCTCAAACCGTTCGGCCAGCGTCTCTCCTTCGATCAGCTCCAGGACCAACGCCTTCCCGCCCGGCCAGTCGAACGCGTCCACGATGTCCGGCAATGCCGGATGCCTCAAGCGGCTGAGCAGTTCCGCCTCCGCGAAATCGTCGGAGATCCGGTCGAGCAGCTTGACCGCCCAACGCTTCCCCGGCAGCTTCAGGTCTTCGCAGGCAAATACCCGGCTCATGCCGCCTGCGCCCAGCAGCGGACCGATCCGGTACCGGTCCGCCAGCACCGTTCCGGCGGACGGCCCGTGTTCCGTCGCGTTTCTTTGTCCGTTCACGTTCTCCCCTCTTTTCGTCCCTCGCGGCAGGGATACCGTTTTCGCACAACAAAAAAAGAAGAACCCGCAAGCGAATATACATTCGCTCGCAGGTTCTTCCCGCTACTTTATACTGTAGCCGATTTTCCGGAAAATGACAACCATTTTTTTGAAGAAGCGCTCAGCCTCCGGCCGCGTAAAGCGATTTGTTGCGTTCGATCTGCTTCAGGTGCACGTCGACATGCGTGACGAACTTGATCAGCAGATCGCGCAGCGTCAGCTTGCCGGCTTCATTGTGAACGACCGTCCGCTCCCAGTCTTCGGGCTTCACCCGCCGCAGCGTCTCCGTCATGGCGGCGCGAAGCGATTCCATGACGGCCAGATTCAGCTCCAAATCCTCGGACTTGTAATCCAGCCTGCGGGCCCATTCGTCCTGATCGAACCCGAGCACGAGCGGATTCGATTCCGCGATCGCTTTTTTCATCCGGTGAACGGCGACGATCTCGGTATCGCAGACGTGCACGGCGATCTCGTGAATGCTCCACGCCCCCGGCGACGGCACAAACGTCATCAACTGGGGGGACAACCCCGATACGGCCTCCCGCAGCTTGGCCGGACCCGCGGCGTATTGCTCGATCCACTGCTCCATCCCTTCATCGCATCCTTTCGGTTTAAGAATCGCTTGGCCGAGTCAGCAACAACGTCAGTTCGTCCCGGTTATGGAACAACTGCTTCGCCTTGACAATGCGAAGCGCCGGGGCCAGTATGCCTTCCACTTCGCGCATGGACTGAAACGGCTTCCCCCGCAACAGCTTGAGCGTCATTAATGCCGTCCCGCCGGGACGAATGGCCGGGGCGATCTCGGCCACCAGCTTGGCGGATTGCCTCGGGTCCCAGCTCATATCGCTGACGAGCAGATCGTAAGCGGCGCGTTCCATCTTGACCTCTCCCGCTTTGCGCCGGTGATAGGTCAAGTTCGGATGGCCCGTCAGCGACGGATCGAGCTCGCCCGGGTCGATCGCGGTCACGCGCAGCCCGCGCTCCAGCAGCAGCGACGTCCAACCGCCCGGCGCGGCCCCGAGATCGACGGCGCGGCTGTATGCCGACCAGTCGAGCCCGAACCGGACCTCCGCTTCCAGCAGCTTGAACTTGGCTCGGGAGATGAACCCGTCCTCCCGCTTGAACCGGATCATGCCCCCGTTCCAATCGCTCAAGTTGTCGCTGGCGGCCGACACTCCCGCGTAGACGGACGATTCGCCCATGTAGACCGAGACGACTTTGTCCGGGCCGGAGATGACCGGCTCGGCCGCGAACCGTTCCGTCAACACCCGGTCCAGCGCCTCCTTCACGGCATACGGCGTATAGCCGTACTCCGTCTCCGGCTTGCGGCGCGCCTGCACGCCGACGCGATCGCCCGGGGAGATGGCCGGACCGGCCGACTCCAGCCACTGTTGAAGCCGGAGCAGATCCTCCTCGCCGCGCGAGGCCGGGAACTCGGTTTGCACCGGATGGATGTGGCGCAAAAACACCGGTTCGTTCCCGCGCAGCAATCGCGCGACGTCCGCCTCGCTCCTCCGGATGCTTGCCAGAAACAGCTCGCCCGGAATCAGCTCCTGAAAGCCGACTTCGCCGAACCGGGCGACGAGCTCCTGCTGGGCGTAACGGGCGTACCCGGCATTGGCGGAACCGATCCAGCGGCTTACCGCAGCCCCGCCCGTCATGCTCTCACCTGCAGCCAAGGCCGCCCGTCCTGCCAATCAAGCCGGACCGGGACATCGTAAATCCGCCCGATCCGTTCTTCCGTCAATATCTCGGTTTTCGGACCGGCTGCGGCGACCCGGCCTTCGTGAATCAGCGCAATATGCGTAAAAAGCGGGATGATTTCCTCCAGATGATGCGTCACGTATACGATCGACATGCCCTGGTCCTTCAGGCTGCCGAACATGCGAAGAAACTGCTCCCTCTCGTACAGGTCGAGCCCCGCGCAAGGCTCATCCAATATCAAAATTTCCGGCCGCTGCATCAGCGTGCGTGCCAGCATCGCTTTTTTGCGTTCGCCCTGGGAGAGCAGTCCCAGCGGCTGGTCGGCCATCGCCGACAGGCCGTGCCGCTCCAGCATCGCCCGCGCTTCCTCCTCCAATTGGGCGGCGACCGGCTCGTAGAACCGAAGAATGCCTAGCGCTCCGGTGGCCACGACCTCCCACAACGGGTCCCGAAGGGTCAGCTTCTCCATCATGGATTGGCTGATGTATCCGATGCGGCGCCGCACCTCGCGCACATCCGCCTCTCCGTACCGTTCGCCCAACACCTCGATATGGCCGGACGTCGGGAACAAATATCCGTTGATCATTTCGAGGATCGTCGTTTTCCCGGACCCGTTGCGGCCCAGCACGACCCATTGCTCGCCGCGGTTCATCCGCAGGTTGACGTCCTTCAGGATATGTCGCCGCTCGCGAACGAAATTGACGTTGGTTAACGTAATCATTCTGTCTCCTCGTTTGCTCGGTAAAATGCGAAGACGTCCCCGCCTGCCGCAACGACGCGTTTAATGTCCTCGGGCATCGGCGCGCCGAACAGCCGGACGCCGTCCGGCAGGGACGGATGCAGTTCCTGCATCATCCGGCTGCGCGCGGAAGGGTTGGAGCTGTGCAGATAAATCGCCGCACGCGGATACAACCGCTCCATCACGATCGCTCTGGCGACCGACAGCCCGTTCGGCTGGCCCCAGCCCAAATCGAAATCGAGCGAGAGGATGCCGATCTCGCACTCCCGCAGAAGCAGCAAGCATTCTTCGGCGGAACGCGCCAGCGCGAATCCGGCCGGGCACGGCCTGTAATCGTCGAGATAGACGTGCAGAAGCTGTCGTTGCGTCATCGCATGTCCTCCGTTCTGCGGCGGATCTCCGCAATTTCCCCGGCGTGTCCGGCGGTCCGGCGATCGGCCGAACCGGGCGTCTCCAGCACAAGGGGAATGGATCGGCGGCCGGCGAACGCCAATAGCTCCAGCATGCGTTCCCAACCGATATGGCCGCTGCCGACGTTCGCGTGCCGATCCTTGCGGGAGCCGCACGGATAGCGGGAGTCGTTCAGGTGAATGACGCCGACCAGCGGCCAGTAGCCAAGCTGGTCTCCGTGCTCCGCCAGCCTGGCGAAGCCCGGTTCGTCGTTGCTCCACAAGCCGGATGCGAACGCATGGCACGTATCCAGACAAAAACCGATGCGATCCCGCCCGGCGCACAGCTCCCGGATTCGCACCATCTCCTCGATCGTCATGCCGAAATCCGACCGGTCGCCCGCCTGGTTTTCGATCAGCAGCCTGGCGGGACCCTCGTACCGGCGCAGCGTTTCGTCGAGGGACAACACAATGTTCCGGTAGCCGGTCAGCGGGTCCGCGCCCGAATATACTCCAAAATGTACCACGACGCCCATCGAGCCGCAACCCTCGGCGATATACAAGTCGTTGACGAGGGTCCGGACGACGGCCTCCCGCCGCACGTCGTCCGGATCGTAAGCGAGATTGACGGGGTAAGCCGTATGCGCGACGGATGCGATCCCGTTGTCCCGGCATATCGCCGCGCACGCCGCCATATCCGAAGCCGCCGGCACTTTTACGGACAGCCCCCGCGGGTTTTTGGGGAAATACTGATAGACGTCGCAGCCCGCTGCAATCGCCCGCCGGGCTGCCTGGGCGTATCCGCCGCCGATGCTGACGTGCGCGCCAAGCCGCATCGCCGCCTCGCCTCCCTCTTCACCGCTCCATCTCGATAAGCCGCTCCATAGCCGCATAACCCGATTCGCTCGTCCTTCTTCCGGACGAGAGGGGAACGGCATCCGGCGCGGAACCCGATCCCGAGCGGGACAATTTTCGTTCAAGCCGGGCCAGCCGCTTCTGCAGCTCGCTTGTGCCCGCGCCCGACGGCGATCTTCTCAACAGCGCCTCCCGGCGGCGCACCGTCTCGATCGCGCGCCGGCACCAGGCTATCGCCTCCCGGTAATCCTTGTTCCGGTGCTCGTAATACATCGCCAGCTCGACGTATGGCTCGACCGAAGCGGCCGGCAGAGCCGCCTCCGCGTACTCGCGCCACAGCCGGACCGCCCGCTCCAGCCGCCCGCGCCGCTTGTAGCTGTCGGCCAAAGCGGGAAGCAGCGGCCACTTTTCCGAGTCCGGCCGTTCCTCCAGCTCCGAGAAGATCGCATCCGCCAACCCCGGACGGTCGTGTCTCAGCAGCCATTCCCCCAGTCTGAACAGCTCCGGGGCCCGTGCGCCCGCCGCCCCGCCTTGGCCGGTCAGCAGCCGGGCGAAGTGGATGCCGAGGCCGACGAGGCTGAGCAGATCCCATTCGTTATGCCGGAACACGCGGAACATCGGCTCCGGATCGCCGTCGTTCAAATACATCGCGTAATAGAGCGGCGCTTGGTTGCCCGGCAGATCGTCGACCCGGGCGACTCCCAGCCGCGACTCTTCGACCGCGCCGAGCCGGCAGGATTCGAGCGTATGCCGCCACAGGCTGCGCGACGGGTACAGCCAATCGAGGTGGCCTGCCGGCTCCGGACCGTCGTCCAGACGGTTCATGACGTACCGGTTGCGGATGAGCGGCCAGTCGAAGGACAAGCCGTTGTAGGTGACGAGGATATCGCGCCCGGCCATACGCGCCCGGAGATGCTCCAGCATCGCCGCTTCTTCCCCGTGGTGGCGCATAAAAAGCTGCTCCGATACGAGCCGGCCTTCGCCTTCTCCGTGCGGAGACGGCTCCCAGAAAGCAAGGCCGATCAGAAACGGGACGTTGCCCGCCCCTACGCCGAGACCCGTCGTCTCCGTATCGAGAAACAATAAACGCTCCGCGCTCAGCCGTTCCGGTACGGATGCGGCGGCGGTCGCAGCGCCTGCGGCGCGCTTGCTCCCGGCGCGTCCCCGTCTGTGTCCCGGCCACGCCCGCTGCCGCTTGATCCGCCTCTCCTCCGCCGCCGCAAGCAGCGGCCGAAGCTCCTCCGCGGCCGACGCGATGCCGCCGAGCGCGTAGCGGCCGTGCCGGTAATCGGCGGGATACTCGATGCGGCGGATCAGAAACGTTCCGCCGGCGTTCTTCTCCTCGCGCGCGCCGAAGGACCGCCATGCGCGGTCGGCATGACTCTCGCGCCCGCCGTCCGGCGCTTCGCCGGGCTCCCGTTCGCGGTTCCAGTCGTGCTCGGGCGTCGCCCCCGTCCGCTCCGCTTCCGGCTTCACGCCGCGCAGCCGGTTCAGCTTCTCCCTCAGCAGACTCATGCCGTATCCGCCTCCCCAGAGTTGGACGTTACCGAAGCGAGAAGCCGCTTGGCCGCATCCTTGCCGAGCAGGCCGACCTCCTCGATCGGGCCGACGCAGGCCGGGCACCCGCTGAGGCAGCCGCAGCGGTTCAGCACCCGTTCCGCTTCGGCGAGCAGCTCGCCGTGCAGCTCGTACAGCCGTTCGCTCAGCCCGATGCCGCCCGGATACCGGTCATAGAAATAAACCGTCGGCCGTTTGTCGTGCAGCGACCGGATCTGGGCGACGACGCGAATGTCCTGCGGATCGCACATGAGATACAGGGGAGCAATATGAACGAGCACGTTGGACAGCCCCAGCAACGCGCTCTGCAGCTCGTTCTGGCTCATGCCGGCCGCCGCTTCCTCCGACAGCGAGAACCAATACGCGCTCGTATGAAGCTCTTCCTCCGGCAGATGGATCGGACCGGAGCCGATATTTTCATGCGTATTCAGCTTGATTTTCTTGAAGATCGTCGCCTTGGCGTTCACCGTAACCTCGCCGTACCGGCGGGACAGACGGTATTCCTCCGCCGACCGGTGCTCGTGCAGCACCCTGAGCTGCACGGCCAGATTCGCGTCGGTGAAATAATCCACGTTGACTTCGCGGACGTACGCCTTTTTCTCCTCGTAATCGAGCTTCTCCACCTGATACTGTACGCCTTCGTGGATATAGATCGCTTCCTCGTGCACGAGCGTCATCGCGCTGAACCGGTCCACCTCCCCGATGACACGGCTGCCGTTGGTCACGTCGATGATGACGATGTTTTCCTGAGCGGCCGACCGCAGCGAGACGCCGTGGGCCGGGAACGACTGCTCCATCCAATGCCACCGGCTGCCGCTGTGGTGAAGCACCCGTTCTTCCGCCAAAAACTCAAGCAGCTCGCGCAGGTTCTCCCCGCCGAACGTCTCCCCGTCCTCGAACGGCAGCTCGTAGGCGGCGCACTTGACATGATCCAGCAAAATAAGCAGGTTGTCGGGCTGGATGCGGGCCTCCTCCGGCGGCCGGTCGAAAAAGAACGAAGGGTTCCGGATCACGTATTGATCCAGCGGATTGCTGCTGGCCACCAGGATCGTCACCGAGCTCTCGTGCCGCCGGCCCGCCCGGCCGGATTGCTGCCAGGTGCTGGCGATCGTGCCGGGATAACCGTTCAGCACACAAGCCTGGAGCTGGCCGATGTCGATGCCCAGCTCCAGCGCGTTTGTGCTGACGACTCCCCGAATCTCGCCGTTGCGGAGCCCCCGCTCGATCTCCCGCCGTTGCTTCGGCAAGTATCCGCCCCGGTAGCCGCGGATCGACTTGGGTCCGAGCTCGTGCTTCACCTGCTCCTGCAGGTAGGTCAGCAAAATCTCCATGCGCACCCGGCTGCGGGCGAACACGATCGTCTGGATGCCGGCGCGAAGCAGCATGCCCGCGAGACGCTTCGTCTCCAGGAGGCTGCTTCGGCGGATGCCGAGCTGCTTGTTCACGACCGGCGGGTTGTAGAAGATGATATGCCGTTCGCCCGACGGCGCCCCGTTGCGGTCGATAAGCTCCACCGGAGCTCCGATCAGACGCTCCGCGTGCTCCTTCGGGTTGGCGATCGTCGCCGACGCGCAGATGAACTGCGGGTTCGAGCCGTAGAAGCGGCAGATGCGCCGCAGCCGGCGGATGACGTTGGCCACGTGGCTGCCGAACACGCCGCGGTATGTATGCAGCTCGTCGATGACGATAAACTTCAGGTTCTCGAACAGCTTGACCCACTTCGTGTGATGCGGCAGAATCGCGCTGTGCAGCATGTCCGGATTGGTCACGACGATGTGTCCGGCCGTGCGTACCGCTTGCCGCACGGTCGGCGGCGTGTCGCCGTCGTACGTATGCGTCTTGAGATCGACCTCCATGCGGTCCGCCAGCTCCTGCAGCTCCGCCACCTGATCCTGCGCCAGCGCTTTGGTCGGGAACAGGTAGAGCGCCCGCGCGCTGTCGTCCTCCAGAATCGCCTGCACGACGGGCAGGTTGTAGCAGAGCGTCTTGCCCGACGCGGTCGGCGTCACGGCCACGACATGGCGGCCGGCGCGCGCGGCTTCGAACGCCAGCGCCTGATGGCGGAACAGCCGTGCGATGCCTTTCGCCCGCAATCCGGCGATCAGCCGCTCGTGCATCGAATCCGGAAATTCGACCGTGTCGGCCGGCCTCGGAGGAATGGTCTCCCAGTTCGTCACGTTTTCCATAATTTCCGGCGTTCGCCGGATCGTTTCGATCAATTCTTCGACCGATTCCATTTTCCCCGTAAAACGATTCATGCTCTCCCACTCCGCTCCTGAATCCAATACCTCCATTCTACAGAATATATGTTCGCCTTTCAAGAAAAACCGGTTTGAAGCCGGACGCTAATGCTGGCAGACCGTGCACGCAAACGATTTTTTCGAGGAAACTTCCCCGCGCCGTATCGGGCTGCCGCATCTAACGCACGGTTCCCCCTCCCGGTCGTACACGCGGCACAAGCGGTCGTAGCCGCCGGTCAGCGTGTCGCCGGGATACAGCGGCATGTCCATATAGCCGCCGTGAGCCGTCGCGTCCGCGAGCAAGCTCCGCATCGAAGCGAACAGCCGCTCCGCCTCCTGCGGCGTCAGCGAGGCCGGCGCGCGGGAAGGCAGAATCTCCGCGTCGAAGCAGATTTCGTCGCTGTAGCAGTTGCCGATGCCGGCGATAAACGATTGATCGACCAGCGCGCTTTTGAGCGTGCCCCGTCGGGCTGCGAGTTTCTCCGCGAAAGCGCGCGGCGTCAGCTCCGGGTCGAACGGTTCGGGCCCGAGTCCGGCGAATCGGCGCGTTAGCCCGTCCGCCGTCTCCACGTGCAGATAACCCAGCCTCAGTCCGATGAAATACAGATTCCGCTCCCCGAAGCCGATCCGCACCTGCACGGTCCGATCCGGCTTGTCCGCCGCCGAGCCGCAGTAAATCACGCCGCCCAGCATCAGGTGCAGGACAAGCGCCTCTCCCGAAGCGAGGCGGAAGATCAGATGCTTCGCCCTCCGGTCAATAGCCGTTACCGGTTGTCCCTTCAGCAGACGATCGAACCGGTCGGGCGGCACGTTAACCGATTTCTCGCGGGTAATCTCCGTGTCCGTCACCGGCCGGTTGAGGATCAGACCGCCCAGCAGCCTCCGGTAGTTTTCCATTTCGGGCAATTCCGGCATATACGCTCCCCCCGCCGACTGTTCTTCGGTTATTTTTGCCAATCCCCGGGTGCTTATTCCCATAACCGGTGCGCGAGCCCTTCCGCGCGATTGTATTTCCCGCCGCTCGTTCGACAGATCGGCCGTTTCCCGGCCACCATCGATGTTCGAGCCGGGGAGAAGCTGTCGAATTCCGAGCGTTCGTGGCGGGTCGGCGTTGGAATTTAACCGCGCCTCCTGTCATTTCCTGCGCTTTCCCGGGAAAGTATTTGCGCGATTCGGACGATTCCGACCATTCGCCGGAGCGCCGCAATTGCTTCGAAAGCGCTCCGCCGTTCCCTTGCCACGCTTCCCCGGGAGGTGTACAATAATCGAAACAGCGACAATCCAGAGGTGAACGGACGTGCTAGAGAACCTATACAAACAAATCGTCATGGATCATTATAAAAATCCCCGCAACCGAGGCAAGCTGGATACGACCGGAGGAGCGTTCAGCCTTCCGTACAAAAACCCGACCTGCGGCGACGTCGTCGTGCTGTATATGAACGTGGACGAGTCCGGCCGGATCGCCGACATCAAGTTCGAAGGCGAAGGCTGCTCCATCAGCATGGCTTCCTGCTCGATGATGACCGAACTGGTCAAGGGCAAAACCGTCGAACAGGCCAAGGAGCTGATCGGGCATTTCAACGACATGATCCGGCAGGGGGTTATTCCCGAAGACGAGGACTTGCTCGGGGACGCGCTGGCGCTGTCCGGCGTGCACAAGCTCCGCGCCCGCCACAACTGTTCCTTGCTCGGGTGGCAAGGTCTCGAGAAAGCGATCAAGCAATCCGTCGCAGCCGAGTGACAATCTGACGCAACGAACCGGAAGTCCCTTGGGGACCTCCGGTTTTTTTTGCGCGATCCGGCCCCGAAATAAAAAACGCCGCCCTGCGCGTCGGAGCGGCGGATGTTCGATTGTATGCCGTTTACACGTAAGGCGCTTCCCAATACCGTTTGTTCCACCCGATCCGGTCGCGCACAACCTTCAGATCGCGGTCCAACTGAACGTCCACCCCGAACGGCAGCTCCCTGTCGTTCCAGAAGCGGACATCCCGCCACTGCACCTCGTAGCCGTCTCCCGACTTCGCCCATCTGACGTAGACGTACTGGGCGAACCCCAGAAATGCGCGGACGCCGTCCGTCTGCAGCGTCGAGCGGATCACCTCGTGATCTTCGCCGACGCTCTTCTCGTACCGCTCGCGCACGAGGATGGCGGGCCGCCCGCTTCGGGTGAGGATTGCGTGGCCCGTCACATACGCCCGATCCGTCTCGATCACGAATTGCCAGCGGCGAAGCCATAACCCCGGCACGATCATGCATCGGCCTGCGAGTCCGATGTGCGCCGGGACCCGTCTTTGCAGCCATGCCGTCACCGCCCAGCGGACGCCTGCGTACCCGAACGTCGCGGCGTACACGCCGGCGAAGACCGGCCCGGGCGGCAGCCCGAAGATCCAGCCCGCGAGGCCGGCCAGGTGAACAGCGGCGATGACGGGATCGAACAAAGGAAGCGCGTCGAGATGAACCCATCTCCGGCTGAACGGCCGCAAGCATTGGACGCCGTACGCGTTCAACGCGTCCAGCAGGACGTGCAGCGCCACGGCGGCAAACGTCCAGCCGTACACTTTGCCCGCATGTTCCGGAACGCCGAAGATCAGCGAGACCGGAACCGCGATGAGCGCCGCCCAGGCGAACCAGCTTGGCCAAGCGTGGGACCAGCCCCGATGGTGCCGGACATAGAACGAACGGCCTCGAAGCCTTGCAATTCCGTCCGCGTCCGGGGCGTTCGATCCGAGCACCGCCGCGGTTCCGACGGCGAGCGCCAGGTTGGGATCGGACGACACGGCCGGATCGTTCCAAGCGAGTCCTGCGAGCGTCAGCCCGAATATGAGATGGCTTCCCGTATCCATGATGACTTTCCTCCCCCCGAAAGTTAAGATTTGGTTAACGCGCCTGAAAACAAACGAGACCCCGGAACATGAATGTCCCGAAGGTCTCTTTCATCCTTTCCGAATTATACGAGCTGCTCCAGCCGCCGCTGGTACTTCTGAATGTCGCCGGCTCCCATAAAGACGATTACCGAGTCACGGTAATCCAACAGTTGGCCGACGGAGTCCTCCCCGATCAGCTTCGCTCCCGGCACCCGGTCCTGAAGCTGCTCGATCCGAATCGTCCCCGACGCCTCCCGCGCGGAGCCGAATATGCCGCACAAGTAGACGTCGTCCGACGCCCGGAGCGACTCGGCGAAATCGTCGAGAAACTGCTCCAGCCGGCTGAACGTATGCGGCTGGAAGACGCTGACGATCCGGCGGTCCGGGTA
Organism: Paenibacillus thermoaerophilus; assembly: GCF_005938195.1. GTDB lineage: Bacteria > Bacillota > Bacilli > Paenibacillales > Reconciliibacillaceae > Paenibacillus_W > Paenibacillus_W thermoaerophilus. Next base: position 68,663 of record NZ_VCQZ01000009.1, on the reverse strand, counting down.
TTTGGAGCGGACGGCATCGATTGTCGCCCGGATCTCCGCCGGGTGATGCGCGTAATCGTCGATCAAAATGTTGTTGCCGATCCACGGCTTCTCGGAGAAGCGGCGCTTGACGCCCCCGAACGTCTTCATCGCTTCGCGCACTTCCTCCATCGGCAGATCCGAGTGGAACGCCGTGCCGATGACGGCCAGCGCGTTCAGGACGTTGTGGCGCCCGAACATCGGGATCGTGAAACGCCCCAGCGCGCGGTCGCGCAAATACGCGTCAAACGACGTTCCGGCCGGCGTCACCGCAATGTCTCTTGCCTGCAGATCGTTGCGGCTGCCGAAGCCGTACAGCAGCATCGGAACTCGCGGCCGCAGCAGCCGCACCTGATCGTCCTCGCCGCAGGCGATGATTTGCCTGCCGACTTGATCGATCATCTGCTGAAAGGCGCTCCGGACGTCGTCGATCCCGCTGAAGTAATCGGGATGGTCGAAATCGATGTTCGTAATCACCGCGATATCGGGATGGTACGCCAAAAAATGCCTGCGGTACTCGCATGCCTCGAACACGAAATACTTGCTGTCGGGCATGCCGCTGCCGGTGCCGTCGCCGATCAGACTGCTGGTCGGCGCGATCTTGGAAAATACGTGAGCCATCAGCCCCGTCGTCGTCGTTTTGCCGTGCGCCCCGGTAATGGCAATGCTCGAATAGCCGCGAAGCCATTTGCCCAGAAAATGGTGGTAGCGCGAAATCGGCAGCCTATGGTCGCGGCAGCGAATCAATTCGGGATGGTCGTCGCTGAAGGCATTGGAAGCGATCACCTCCAGGTCCGGATGGAGCGGACTTTCCCCGAAGACGTAAATCGGAATGTTCCGGTCTTCCAGCCTCGTCTGGGTAAACAAACGTTCCGCGATATCCGCACCTTGCACGCGATGACCTTGATCGTGAAGGATTTGCGCAAGCGCGCTCATGCCGGACCCTTTGATCCCGACAAAATGGTACGATTTCATGACCTTCCCTCCCGTGCCTGTGCTCTATTATATAGGCGAATGCCCGAAAATGTGCGTTAAAGCGGCGGACCGAAACCGTCCGGCGCCACCAGAGGCAGGCCGGCCGACTCCAATTGCCGCCTCTGGTCCGGCGGAACCGCGGGATCCAGCAGAACGGCGTCGAATTCGGACGCGTCCGCCACTTTGGCGAACGCCTCGTGCCCGACGATCCGGCGGTCGCAGAGGGCGATTCTCGTGCGCGCGGACTGCAGGGCGACTCTCCACAAATCGGCTTCCTCCGGACGTTCCATGCTCGCCCCGTACGTCGAGCTGAATCCATCGCCGGCCCACAGGCACAGATCGACCCTCCTGGCCCGCACGAAATCGGTGGCGGACGCGTCCAGAACAACACCGCCGGCGCTCAGGCAGCCGCCGCACAGCCAGACGCGGATGGCCGGAGAAGAAGCCAGCATCAGCGCCGCGGCGGGAGCATGCGTCACCACCTCGAACATGCGGTCGCCGTCGGTCGCCTGAGCCGCCCGTTCCACAAGCAATCCGGCCAACGTCAAATGGACGGGATGACCGCCGATAAACAGACGGTCACCCCGTTCGATGCAGGCCGATGCAGCCGCGGCCAATTCTTTGAAATCCCCGTCCGCCGCCAGCGCGAACGGATTTGTTTTCGCGAGTCCGGCCGTCCCTTCTCTCGCCGTCGCCGCATAAGCGAAGGGCGCGGCCGGCGCGCGCTCCCGCACAGGCTCGTGCCGGTCGAGTCCGTCAAGTAGCGGCTGCGGCAGCGCCAACGGCACTGCCCCGCCGTGGGTGCGGCGCAGACGCCCCGCTTCTTCCAGAACCGCCAGATCCCTGCGGATGGAGTCGATGGACACACCTATCGACTTCGCGAGCTCCCGCGCACGGACCCGGCCTTCCCGCTGCAGAAGCGACAAAATCAGGCGTTGGCGTTCTTCGGCGAACATCGGAAGTCCCCCTGCTCCGCCTCACCGGACGTCTCGCGGAATCGGATGTTCGCTCCCAGCGAGCGGAACAAGCCGACCGCGTCCTCGTACCCGCGTTCGATATGTTCGACGCCGGTGATCCGGGTGACGCCTTCGGCGCACAATCCCGCCATGACGAGACAGGTGCCGGCGCGCACGTCGGTCGCGTGCACCCAATCCCCGCGCAGCGGTCTCGCTCCGTCGATAATCGCCGCCGAGCCTTTGATCTCGATCGATGCCCCCATCCGCCGCAATTGCGGCACATGGCTGAACCGGTTCGGGTAGACCCGGTCGTTCACGATGCTCCGTCCCGGCGCCTGCAGCAGCAGCGCCGTGAACGGCTGTTGGAGATCGGTGGCGAACAGCGGATACATGCCCGTGCGGATTCTTGCCGCCCGGAGCTTGCCGGCGTACGAGGCTCTGACGTATGTATCGCCCGATTCGATCTCGACGCCGATCTCGGTCAACTTCGCGAGACAAGAACCGAGATGCTCGGGGATGACGTCCTCCACTGTCACGCTGCCGCCCGTAGCCGCCGCAGCGGCAAGGAACGCGCCGGCGATCAACCGGTCCGGAATGACCTGGTACGTGCAGCCGCGCAAGCTCGGCACGCCTTCGATACGGATCGTGTCCGTCCCGGCACCGACGATCCGCGCGCCCATCTGATTCAGCAGATTGGCCGTATCCACAACCTCGGGGTCCCTCGCGGCATTGCGCAAAATCGTCGTGCCCCGGGCGGTGGCTGCGGCCATCAGCGTGTTCATCGTCGCGCCGGATGTGATCGTATCGAAATAAATGTCCGCGCCGCGAAGGCGCGAAGACGCCCTCACCTCATAATGGTCGTCCGACGGAAATACTTCGGCGCCCATCGCGCGCCATGCTTTTATATGCTGGTCGATCGGACGGGAGACGAAGTCGTCGCCGCCCGGATACCCGATCCGCACCTTGCCGAATTTGCCCAACAGCGCCCCGACGAAATAATAAGAGGCGCGAAACGAAGACGACTTGCCGACATCCAGCGACGCATGCCGGATCCGGCTGGCGTCGACCGTCATCGATCCGTCGATCGGGGAGCGTGCGATTCGAATGCCCAAATCCTCGCACATCGAACCGATGACCCGGATATCGAGCAGATCGGGAATGCCGATCAGCGTCACCGGATCGTCAGCCATGCAGGCGGCAGCGACGAGGGCCAGCGAGCTGTTTTTCGCCCCGGGTATGCGCACGCTTCCGTACAGGGGTCCGGACGCTTCCACTTCAATCCATTTCACCCATCGTTCCTCGCTTTCAACTCTGGTCCCCATTATCATGTGCCTATCGTTTCCCGATTATGCACGATTATACACGATCCGGCGGAAAACGGCATCCGTCTGCATTCGGTTTGCCTGATTGCGCGCGTTTTCGCCCGTTTCCGCAAGATCATGGCCGACGCCGAACCGGGACGACGGCTCCGTCTTCCGCCACCGTCGTGCCGGGCAGCAGCTCCCTGGCCTGCTCCAGCAGAACTTCGGCGCCCGATTCCTGATATCTCGAGCTGATATGTGTCAGCACGAGCTGCTTCGCCCCCGCCTTCCGGGCGATCTCGGCCGCCTGCCGGGAGGTGGAGTGGTGAAATTGCTTCGCCAGCTCGGCCAGCTCCGCGTCGAACGTCGCCTCGTGAACGAGCACATCGGCGCCGGACGCCAGCTCCACCGCTTCGGGGCAAGGTCGCGTGTCGCCCAGGATCGCGACGACTCTGCCCTTCTCCGGCGGTCCGACGAATTCCGCTCCGTTCAGCGTTCGGCCGTCCTCCAGCGTGACCGTTTCCCCCGCCTTCAGCCTGCCGTAGACCGGACCGGGCGGAACACCGGCCGCCTTCAGCTTGTCGATCAGCAGCGTGCCCGGGCGGTCGTACTCGTGCACGCGGTAGCCGAAGCAGGCGATCCGGTGGTCGAGCGGCTTCGCGGTGACCTCGAACTGACCGTCGTCGATCACCGTGCCGCCCGTTTCCCCCAGCTCGACCACCTTCCAGTCGTACCGGAGATACGTTTCGCTGACCTCCAGCGATATTTTCAAATAATCCTTCAGCCCTTTTGGGCCGAATATCGTCACCGGCGTCTCGCCGCCTTGATTCGACCTGCTGGAGAGCAGGCCGGGCAGTCCGTACAAGTGGTCGCCGTGCAGATGGGTAATAAAAATATATTCGAGCTTGCTCAGGCGAAGCGGGGAGCGCAGCACCTGATGCTGCGTGCCTTCGCCGCAATCGAACAGCCAGAACGACGACCGCTCCTCGTGAAGGCGCAGGGCGATCGCCGATACATTGCGTTCCCTCGAGGGCATGCCCGCCCCCGTCCCCAAAAACAACAGATCCACGACCACCCCTCCTTTGTTCCGGTTATTCGGCCTTGTCCACGTTAAAATAGCGCGCTTCCGGATGCGCGAACACCATCGCGGAGACGGAGGCTTCGGGTTCCATCATAAAGCCTTCGGTCAGCTCCACGCCGATATCCTGCGGGTTTATGAGACGGAACAGTTGCGCCTGATCCTCCAGATTCGGGCAGGCCGGATAGCCGAACGATACGCGGATGCCCTGGTAACGGGCGCCCCAGCGCTGCTGCATCGTCATATCGGCCGGGTCCGGGAAGCCCCAGACGTCCCGCATCATGTGGTGAACCCGCTCGGCGAGCCCTTCCGCCATCTCGAGAGCGAACGCCTGAAGCGCGTGGGAGCGCAGGTAATCGCCTTTGGCCCGCCATTCCTCGGCCTTCTCGCGAATGCCCTGCCCCGCCGTCACGACGAGAAATCCGACATAATCCATCTGGCCGCTGTCCACGGATTTCAGGAAATCCGCCAGACACAGGTAAGGCTCGACGGACTGGCGCGGGAAGCTGAACCGCTCCAGGACGCGGCTGTGATCCTCCGGATCGTAGACGAGGATGTCGTTGCCGTCGGATTGCGCCGGGAAGAAGCGATACATCGCGTTCGCGCGGATCAGCCCTTCCCGCTTGGCCTCCTGGAACAACTCGTCGATAACCGTCTTCAGCTCGACCGCCTTCGGATCTTTCTCCTCCAGCAGCTTGTCGACCTTGCCCTTCAGTCCGAGGTGGTGTCCCAACAGCATTTGCATGTTGACATACGGGTAAATATAATCCAACGGGTAGTCTCGCAAGACGTGGCGCTCCAGGTCCGGCGGCACGAATACGGGCGCATTGCGGTCCACCGACGAACGGACAGCCCGCGTCAGCGTTACGTTCGACGCCGATTTTTTGCCGGAATCCTGTACATGCGACTCCCGGGAGCGGCGCAGATCGTCGATCAGCTTCTGGCGTTCTTTCGGATCGGACAGCTTGTTCGCCAGATCGAGGCCGTCCATCGCGTCCTTCGCGTACAGCACGAGGCCGTCGTACTCCGGAAGAATCCGGGTTGTCGTGAATTTGCGCGTCAGAGCCGCTCCCCCGACGAGAATCGGCACGTCGATGCCGGCGGCCTTGAGATCCTGCGCGGTGACGACCATCTGCTGCGCGGATTTGACCAGAAGGCCGGACAAGCCGATCGCATCCGGCTTCTCCGCCCTGTAAGCCTCGATCAACTGCTCCGGCGGAACCTTGATGCCGAGGTTGACGACCTGGTAGCCGTTGTTGGACAAAATGATCTCTACGAGGTTTTTGCCGATGTCGTGCACATCACCCTTGACGGTGGCGAGCAAAATTTTGCCTTTGACCGCGGATTCCGTCTTCTCCATATACGGTTCGAGAAACGCGACGGACGCTTTCATCACTTCCGCGCTCTGCAGCACTTCGGCTACGATCAGTTCGTTGTTGTTGAACAGGCGGCCGACCTCTTCCATGCCCTTCATGAGCGGGCCGTTGATGATCTCCAGCGGCGAATATTTCTTCAGCGCTTCCGTCAGATCGGGGAACAGCCCTTCCTTCGTGCCCTCCACAACATAAGAGGCGAGGCGCTCCTCAAGCGTCAGGTTCGATACTTTTTCTTTTTTGTCGACTTTTTTGACGCGGAAATACGCGACGAATTCGGCCAGCGTCTCTTCGCTTGTCTCGAAAATCAGCCGTTCCGCGAGGCGGCGTTCTTCTTCCGGGATGGACGCATAGCGCTCCAGCTTCTCCGTGTTGACGATCGCGTACGTCAGTCCGGCCTTCGTGCAGTGATACAAGTAGACGGCGTTCAGCACCTCGCGGCCTGCGTCCGGCAAGCCGAACGACACGTTCGACACGCCCAGGATGGACAGCGTCGCCGGCATCGCTTCCTTAATCAGGCGGATGCCTTCGATCGTTTCCTTCGCCGAGCCGATATACTGCTCGTCCCCTGTCCCGACGGGGAACACAAGCGGGTCGAAAATAATATCCTCCGGAGCGACGCCGTATTTGTTGACGAGCAGATCGTACGAACGCCGGGCCACCTCCAGCTTGTCTTTCGCCGTGATCGCCTGTCCGTGCTCGTCGATGGTGCCCACGACAACCGCCGCTCCGTACCGGTGGATCAGCGGCACGACGCGTTCGAATTTTTCTTCGCCGTCTTCAAGATTAATGGAGTTAATTATAGCTTTGCCCTGCGAATATTTCAGCGCGAGCTCCAGCGCCTTCGGGTCGGTCGTATCGATGACGAGCGGCACTTTTACCTTTTTGACGACTTCCCGCAGGAATTTCTCCAAATCGGCCGCCTCGTCGCGGTCCGGGTCCTGGAGGCAGACGTCGATGACGTGGGCGCCGTTCTTCACCTGAGCGCGCGCGATCTCGGCCGCTTCCTCGTATTTTCCCTCGGCGATCAGCCGTTTGAACTTGCGGGAGCCGAGCACGTTCGTCCGCTCCCCGACCATATACGGTCGGTTTTCTTCTTCGATATAGACGGTTTCGATGCCGGATACGGCCGGGAGATGATTGCCGAACTGCGTGCGGGGCTTGTACCGGCTCATCGTCTCCGCGATCGCGCGGATATGGGCCGGCGTCGTGCCGCAGCAGCCGCCCGCGATGTTCAGCCAGCCCTGCTCGGCGAAGCCGGCCAGTTTTTTCGCCAGCGATTCGGGCGATTCGTGGTACTGGCCGTTCTCGTCGGGCAGACCGGCGTTCGGATAACAACTGACCGCCGTACGGGCGATACCCGCCAGCGTCCGGATATGGTCCTTCATAAATTCCGGTCCCGTCGCGCAGTTCAAGCCGATGGAGATCGGCTTCAAATGCTCGAGCGAAATATAAAACGATTCGATATTTTGTCCGGCCAGCGTCGTCCCCATCGGTTCGATCGTGCCGGAGATCATCAGCGGCAGCTCTTTGCCGGCTGCTTCGAATGCTTTGCGGATGCCGATGCTGCCCGCTTTGACGTTCAGCGTATCCTGGGACGTCTCCAGCAGCAGCGCGTCGACTCCGGCTTCGATCAACGCCAGCGCCTGCTCGAAATACGATTCGACAAGCTCGTCGAACGTCACGCCGCCCGTAACGGACAACGTCTTGGTCGTCGGGCCCATCGCGCCGGCCACGTAACGGGGTTGCTCGGGCGTCGAATATTTCTCCGCCGCCGCGATCGCCAGCTTCGCCGCTGCGATGTTGATCTCGCGGGCCTTCTCCGGAATATCGTATTCGGCCAGAACGACACTTGTCGCGCCGAACGTGTTCGTCTCCACGATATCGGCTCCCGCCTCGAAATACGCCTCATGAATGCCCCGGATCAGATCGGGACGCGTCAGCACGAGCATCTCGTTGCATCCTTCCAGCGCTTCGCCGCCGAAATCGCTTGCCGTCAAGTCGGCTTGCTGGATCATCGTGCCCATCGCGCCGTCCAAAATTAATATTTTATCTCGAATTCGTTCTCGAAGAGAAGGTTTGGCCACGCCTTTCACACTCCAGTGTCGGGTATAACGCCATAATCTATAGGATAAGAAGATGAGCAAATTTATCCCTAAGTGTATCAGAAATGAAACTTGATGAAAAGCAAGTGTTGCCTTTTCACGGAACCCGTATTTATCATATCATACTTTTCGGGTAGGTTTTTAATAATTTATCTTGCCATCGGTCGACACAAGGGGTAAAATCCAATATAATAGCGATATTGAAATCATGATAAGGAAGGGATTCAGATGGCCCAAATTCGTATCCGCAACACCAACGAACGGATCACCGGCGAAGAGGAAGTGCGCAGCTTCCTCGATCAACAAGGAGTGCTTTACGAGCACTGGGACGCTTCCAAACTGCCCGAGGAACTTCGGGAAAAATTCGTCTTGTCCGACGAGGAGAAGGCAACCATCCTATCCACGTACGACGCGGAGATTCGCGATCTCGCCGCCCGCCGCGGTTACCGGACTTGGGACATCGTCGCCCTGTCGGAAGCGACTCCGAACCTGGAGGAACTGCTGAAGAAATTCGAACAGGTGCATACGCACACCGAAGATGAAGTCCGCGCCATTACGGCCGGCGAAGGCATCTTCATCATCAAAGGCACGGACGACGTCGGCTACTTCGATGTCGAGCTGCAAGCCGGCGACGTCATCTCCGTCCCGGAAAACAAACCGCACTTCTTCACGCTGATGGACAGCAAAAAAATCGTCGCCGTCCGCCTGTTCATCGAGACCGAAGGATGGATCGCCCATCCGTATGAAGATCCGACGTTCCAAAAAGCTTAACCCGATAAAAAAGCCTGCTCCCGATTCGGGGCAGGCTTTTTTATCCAGCGGCACGATCCCGCCGTCGTTCCGAACGGCGCCGGTTCAGCCGATTCGAATCAGCAGCTCCGGCAGCTCGCGCAAGCTTGAAATTTCGTAGGCGGGCACAATTTCGTCGGTACGCTCGACGCCATGCCGGTTGATCCAGACGGAAGGCATGCCGATGCCGTTTGCACCCAATATATCGGTCGTCAGCTTGTCCCCGATCATGACGCCTTCGTGAGGCTCGATCCCCAGCAGCCGAACGGCATGCTTGAACAAGTTGGCGGAAGGTTTTCCTTCGCCGAACTGACCCGATATAACGATATGGTCGAAGTAAGGAATAAGTTCGGGAACCATGTCCAGCTTTTCCTGCTGCAGATCGGGAGAACCGTTCGTCAGCAGCAGCAGCGAGTAATTGCCTTTGAGGCGATCCAGCACTTCGAATGTCTCCTCGTAGACGATCGGCCGGTTGCGCCGCTCCGACGCGAACCGTTCGCCAAGCTCGCAGCCCAGATCGGGCTTGTCCACGCCAAGCGCCAGCAAAGCGCGCGTCCACGATTCCGCCCGATACTTCGGCGCCAGCTCCCGCAGCTTGACGAATCCGTCCAGCTCGCCCTGCGAGAAATTTCCCCACAGTCCTTCGAACGGGTTGATCCCGATCATTTTCGTGAACGGGAACGTTTCGTAGCTTTCGTACAAGGCGCGGGCTTCGCGCCGAAGCGATTCCTCCAGCCGTTCCGGGTCTACCCCCGTCAATTCCGCCGCGTATCGGCAAGTCGCTTCCAACGATTCTTTTACGCTGCGCTCATCCCATAACAACGTATCGTCCAGATCGAATAATACCGCTTTGATCATGTTCTCTCTCTCTCCTCCGAATGGCCCCCGTTATTTGCTCTCGAGCTCGTAACGGACTCCGTGTTGGGCCGCGAACCGGCGCAGCGATTCGTCAAGCTTCTCGATCGGATACAGATTCAACACCTTCGAGAAAACGAGACGCGACGTTTTTCCCTGTTTGTTGTATTCCAGGACGATATGACCGCCGGACCGGATCACCGACTTCACGTCGGCAGCGGCGATCCGTTGTTCGATAAACCAACGGCGCACGCCCAGCCAATCTTTGCCGATCTTCAGATAAGGCCGGTATACGAAGTAATACAGGGCGGCCAAGGCCGGATAGCTCAAAACCGTAAACCAATAAGAACCGCTCGTATCGGGCGCAGCGGTCAACAGAAAAAACAGGGCAATCAGCAAAAAGGCAATCGGAAGCACTAGACTGCGTCCTTTTACGATTTCGAAGTCCGCTTGCCTCGTTAATGCGGGCTTACCCTGCTTTTGTCGCAGTTTGTTCGATTTTTTCGCATTCCGTTCGACCATTCGTTCCCATTTTCGCGACATGATCCGCCAAGCCTCCAAAGATGAACTGAAAAGTAAAAGTTTCGTCTTCGATCATACCGAAAATATAGGAACATGTCCAACGTTTCCGGACGAAAGACCGGCCTTAATGTTGGATCGGTTGTTTGACTTCGTCCGTAAACCGAATATTGTCGAGCTGATTGCGAAGAGACGTTCGGAATGCATCGATATACCGCCGCCGCAGCCGATTGCGCTCCTCGACTTCCGCGTCCGTCAGGCCGCCGGCAGTTTTCGCCTTGCGCGCCAATTCGTTGATGCGGTTCACAAGCTCCTCATGAGTCATGCTGTATCCCTCCCGCTTTGAGAGTTGAACGGCCTTTCGGACCGCTCCCCTTACTTTGACACCGGGAGGGTGCGTTTGTCAAGGCGCTAGGTCCGTCTCAAGGGCGCGGCGGCAGAACCAGTTCTTGCCCTTCCCTCAGATAAGCGTTCTTCAAGCCGTTCGCCTTCTGTATGTCGTAAACGACTTTGCGTATATCTTCGCCGGGGCGCGCAATCTCCTTGGCGATCTCCCACAACGTGTCTCCGTGTTCGACGTAGATTTTGCGAGGCTCCGCGGCGGTTGCGGCCGCTTTCTCTTCCGAAGCGTTAACCTGAACGAGTGTGCCGCACAGAAAGCTTGCGGCCGCCAATGCGAACAGGATCAGAATTCGAGCGGCAATTTTGCGGCGGGAAACGGCATCGCGGTTCGATTTATGTTGAGCGGTCCAAGATGAAACGTCATGGAATGCATTCGGTTGATACATGGCGGACAACCCCCAAACATTTGTTCTGATCGCATCGTATCACGAACAAGTGTTTGTGTCAATGATTTTGCGAACAAATGTTTCGGGAACTTTTGTTTGTGCGAACTCCGGTTCTGTGTTATACTAGAAAATAATTTCCACTTGGAGTGATACCATTGACGAAGCTGTCCAGCCGACAACAAGCCATATTAACATTTATCAAGAACGAAGTTCGGGAAAAAGGTTATCCTCCGTCCGTTCGGGAGATCGGGGAAGCGGTCGGACTGGCTTCCAGTTCGACGGTGCACGGCCATTTGGACCGTCTGGAGAAGAAAGGGCTGATCCGCCGCGACCCGACCAAGCCGCGCGCCATCGAGGTGCTCGACGACGAGGATACGCCGGAATTCGACCTGCAGGTCGCCAAGGTTCCGCTGATCGGCAAAGTAACCGCCGGCACACCGATTCTCGCCACCGAGAACATCGAGGAGTATTTTCCGCTTCCCGCCCATTTTGTGGGGGATCAGAACGTGTTCATGCTGAATGTCGTCGGGGACAGCATGATCGAAGCCGGCATCCACGACGGCGACATCGTGATCGTGCGCCAGCAGTCCACCGCGTCCAACGGCGAGATTGTCGTCGCGATGACCGAAGACGACGAAGCGACCGTAAAAACGTTCTATAAGGAAAAGGATCATATCCGCCTGCAGCCGGAAAACTCGAGCCTGAAGCCGATTCTGCTCCGGAACGTGACCATTTTGGGCAAAGTGATCGGCCTGTTCAGGAAAATTTGACGACAAAAAAGACAACCCCCGAGCCTGTCATCGGCCCGGGGGTTGTTTTGATTTCGCTCGAAAAACGAACGTTAAGCTCCTCCATCCGCTGCGATATACCCTTTTTGTTTGCCTTCCCGTGCCAAAGATATAAAGTGTAGCTGATTTTTCTTAAGGAAACGAAAACGTTTGTCTTCAATAAAGCTGAAACATACCCGAACTGCTTATCAACGGACCAGACCGCTTCATAGCTTAGCGACCAAGCAACGATTTGGGCGATCGGCAAATGGAAGACCTGGGCAATAAGAACAGATTCGAGAAAAAGTTAACGACAGGATAGATCCTGAGCACCCGATCGATGGCGAACCTTCCTATACGCTGGTGACGGATCAGGCTTTCCGTGATCGTTCGGCGGCAATCTTTTCTACCATCATTCCCGTCCGCATAAAAAATCCCCCGAGGCCATCGCCCCAAGGGATTTCTCCAATTAATACAGCGTCATGTATTGATCGCGTTCCCAAGCGTGCACTTGCGTGCGGTACATATCCCATTCGATTTCCTTCAGCTCGACGAAGTGCGTCAGCGCGTGTTCGCCAAGCGCGTCGCAGATCACTTCGTCGCGAAGCAGCTCGTCGATCGCTTCCTTCAGGTTGGCCGGCAGACTCGGGATGCCTTGCTCCTCCCGCTCTTCTTCCGTCATGACGTAGATGTTGCGGTCCGTCGGCGCGGGAAGCGGCAGCTTGCGTTCGATGCCGTCAAGGCCGGCGCGGAGCATGACGGCCAGCGCCAGATACGGGTTCGCGGCCGGGTCCGGGTTGCGCACTTCGATCCGCGTGCTTAATCCGCGGGATGCCGGAATCCGGACCATCGGGCTGCGATTGCTCGCGGACCAGGCGACATAACAAGGCGCCTCATAGCCCGGAACAAGACGTTTGTACGAGTTGACGGTCGGGTTCGTTATCGCCGCGAAAGCGCGGGCATGCTTGAGGATGCCGGCCATGTAATAACGCGCGATCTGGCTCAGGCCCAGCTTGTCGTTCTCGTCGTAGAACGCGTTCGTCTTGCCCTGGAACAGCGATTGGTGCGCGTGCATGCCCGAACCGTTCATGCCGAACAGCGGCTTCGGCATAAACGTCGCATGCAAGCCGTGCTGGCGGGCGATCGTCTTGACGACGAGCTTGAACGTCTGGATCTGGTCGGCCGCTTTCAGCGCGTTGGCGTATTTAAAATCGATCTCGTGCTGGCCGGGCGCCACCTCGTGGTGGGAAGCCTCGATCTCGAAGCCCATTTCTTCCAGCGTCAGCACGATTTCGCGGCGGCAGTTCTCGCCGAGATCCGTCGGTGACAGGTCGAAGTAGCCGCCCTGGTCGTTTAATTCGCTGGTCGGATTGCCTTTCTCATCCGTTTTGAACAGGAAAAACTCCGGCTCCGGGCCGACGTTCATCGTCGTGAAGCCCATCTCTTCCATCACTTTCAGATTCCGCTTCAGAATACCGCGCGGATCTCCGGGGAACGGACGCCCGTCCGGCAAATACACGTCGCAAATCAGGCGAGCGACGCGATCCTCCGTCACCCAGGGGAAAATGACCCAAGTATCCAAATCGGGGTACAAGTACATATCCGATTCTTCGATGCGCACGTAACCTTCGATCGAAGAACCGTCGAACATCATTTTGTTTTCAAGCGCTTTCTCCAACTGGCTGACGGGAATTTCCACGTTCTTGATCGTGCCGAGCAGATCGGTGAACTGCAGCCGGATAAATCGGACGTTCTCTTCCTTCGCGATGCGGAGAATATCCTCTTTCGTATAACCCACGGTTCATGTTCCTCCTCGAATTGGTCTGTCCGCATACGGATGGTGCCGCTTCCAAATCCGTCCCCATCCGGTATCCGTTTTGTCGCGATGTCCGCCGCCGCGTAAGGCTCCCCTCAGTGGAAAAACCGGGACAGCTCGCCCTGGATGAGCGACACTTGTCCGGGACGGCGTTCGTGCAGCAATTGCCGTTTAAGCAGCTTGTGCAACTGGGAATCCGTCAGCTCCCGGCGCTTCATCTCGGACTGTTCGTTCAGAACGGTCGCATCCTCCGAATCCTTGTTGATCGGCAACAACACTTGCTTGATGCCGGCGATGTTGACGCCCTTCTCGATGAGCGCTTTGATCTCGAGCAGGCGTTCGACATCGTTAAACGAGAACAAGCGTTGATTGCCCGACGTACGCGCCGGCACGATCAGCCCGTGCTGCTCGTAATAGCGAATTTGGCGGGCGGTCAAGTCCGTCAGTCGCATGACGATACCGATCGGGAACAAAGCCATATTGCGGCGAATGTCATCGCTCATACCTTAACCCTCCGCATCCAGTTATACCTTCATTGTATTATTCTACGCAAAAGGTGTCAAGTTGTGTGAGGTTTTTTGCCAACAAAGGGACATGTGTGACCGTCTTCTGAAATGCGGAGGGGACGCTACAGCAATTGTTTGTCCATCATGCGCTGAACGGCGATGAGCACGCCGAGCTTGACATGCGCGTACGTCAAGCCTCCTTGCATATAAGCGATATACGGTTCGCGGATCGGCGCGTCCGCGCTTAGTTCGAGACTGCCCCCCTGAATAAACGTGCCGGCGGCCATGATAACGGGATGCTCGTAACCGGGCATGTCCCACGGCACGGGGGTCACATGCGAATCGACGGCCGCCGCCTGCTGGATGCCTTGCACGAATTCGATCAGATGCTCCTCGCGTCCGAAGCGGATCGCCTGAATCAGATCCGTCCGGGGAGCGTTCCAGACGGGTTGCGTCTCGAAGCCGAGCAGCTCGAACAAGCCCGCCGCGAAAATGCTGCCGCGCAGCGCTTGACCGACGACGTGCGGAGCCAGGTACAACCCTTGGAACATGCTTCTCATCGTACCTAGCGTCGACCCGACCTCCCCGCCGATGCCGGGAGCCGTCAGCCTGTACGAAGCCAGCTCGACCAGATCGGCGCGCCCGGCGATATAGCCGCCCGTCGGCGCAAGGCCGCCGCCCGGATTTTTGATCAGGGAGCCTGCGATCAGATCGATGCCGGCCTGTGTCGGTTCCCTCTCCTCGGTGAACTCTCCGTAACAGTTGTCAGCAAACGTAACAATATCGGGCCTGATGCTCTTGACGAACCGGGCCATCTCCGACAGTTCGTCCACCGTGAAGGACGCCCGCCAATCGTAGCCGCGCGACCGCTGCATCGCCACGACTTTGACATCGGGGGTCAACGCCTCGCGGATCGCGTCCCAGTCCGGCTTGCCGTCCGGATTGAGCGGGACCTCCGCGTATCGGATGCCCCAATCCTGCAGCGAGCCTTTGCCGTCTCCGGGACGGCCGATCACTTTATGCAGCGTATCGTAAGGCCGGCCCGTGATGCTCAGCAGCGCATCACCCGGTCTCAACACGCCGAACAGCGCGGTGCCGATCGTATGCGTGCCGGAGACGAAATGCGGCCGGACCAGCGCGGCCTCCGCCCCGAACACGTCCGCATAGACGAGATCCAGCACCTCCCGTCCGCGGTCGTTGTAGCCGTAACCCGTCGATCCGTTAAAATGAAAGTCGCTGACCTGATGCCGGCGGAACGACTCGATCACCTTCCACTGATTCCGTTCCGCCGTCCGCTCGACCTCCTTCCATCGCTCCTCGACGAGCCGTTCCGCCCGTTCCGCAAGCGATAAAAGCTTGTCCGAAATCCTCATACCCGATTCCCCGTCTCTTCCCAGATGTAATCTTCCAGCGCCGCGCGATTCACGGCGAACACTTCCGGATTGATCCGCACCGTCAGCCGCAGCGCCTCTCCTTGCTCCTGCTGCTCCAGCACTTCGCCCAGCCGGTACAGCTTGGCAATCAGATCGCCTCGGACCGCCGGCACGAGAAATACGGTCGCTTCCGACCCCAACTGCTGCTCAATCGCGGTTTTGATCGCTTCAAGATCCTCATCGCGCATGGCGGACACGCGCAGCCACCGCCCTTCCGACACGAGCAGCTCGCGCTCGGCTTCCGGCAAGAGGTCCACCTTGTTAAACACGGTGATCCGCTCTTTGTCTTGCGCGCCGAGCTCCTCCAGCACCTGATCGACGACTTTGCGGTGCAAATCGCGGACGGGGCTCGAGCTGTCCACGACGTGCAGGATCAGATCCGCCTCGTTCACTTCCTCCAGCGTCGCCCGGAACGCCGCGACGAGATCGTGAGGAAGGTTTTGGATAAAGCCGACCGTATCCGTCAGGATGACTTCCTTGCCCCCGGGCAGCTTCAATTGGCGCGAGGTGGGATCAAGCGTCGCGAACAGCTTGTTTTCGGCGAGCACGTCGGCCTCCGTCAGCCTGTTCAGCAGCGTCGATTTCCCCGCATTCGTGTAACCGACGAGCGCGACCTGGAAAACTCCGGTCTTCTTGCGCCGTTCCCGGTGCAGCTTGCGGTGGCGCGTCACCTCGGCCAACTGCTCCTTCAGCTCCGAGATGCGCCGGCGAATATGGCGCCGGTCCGTCTCCAGCTTCGTCTCCCCGGGGCCGCGCGTTCCGATGCCGCCGCCGAGCCGGGACAAGTTTTTCCCGTGGCCGGACAATCGCGGCAGCAAGTAGCTGAGCTGCGCAAGCTCGACCTGAAGGATGCCTTCCCGGGTTTTGGCCCGCTGCGCGAAAATATCGAGAATCAACTGGGTGCGGTCGATGATTTTGGCGTCCAGCTCCGCTTCCAGGTTGCGGACTTGGGCGCCCGACAGCTCCTGGTCGAAGATTACGGTGGTCGCACCCAGCTCGCTGACGACCGCCTTAAGCTCTTGCACCTTGCCGCTGCCGATCAGCGTCCGGGCGTCCGCTCCGTCCCTCGACTGCGTCATCCGGGACACGACCTGCACGCCGGCCGTATCGGCCAGATTGACAAGCTCCTCCAAGGACGCTTCCGCCGCCGCCTCGTCCGTCCGTTCGTGTTTATTGTGAAATCCGACCAATACGGCGCGTTCCGCCGATTCGTCTCTTGTGTCGTATCCGTTCGGTTTCAATGCGTTGCTCCTTTCTCGACCAAATCCTCGGCCCTTAACGTCATTAAATCCTGGCGGTTCGGCGTACCCGCATGAAAATTCAGCAGCCTGACCGCATGATGCCGGATCGCGCGCTCAATCAGGTTTCGCACGAACCGGGCATTGCTGAAGCACACGGGGTCGCGTTCCATCTCCGCCGCCAGCAGTTGCCGCAGCCGGACGACGGCCGCGGGGGCGAGCACGTATTCGCGCTCCTTCACCATCAATTCGGCAATCTGCACCAGTTCATCCACCGAATAGTCCGGAAAATGCAGATGGATGGGAAACCTCGACGGCAGCCCCGGGTTGACGGACAGAAATTCGTCCATCTCGTCGGAATAACCCGCAAGGATCAGGATAAATTGGTTTTTGTGATCCTCCATCGCCTTCACGAGCGCGTCGATCGCCTCCTTGCCGAAATCTTTCTCGCCGCCTCTCGCAAGACTGTACGCTTCGTCGATAAACAGCACGCCGCCCAGCGACTTTTTGATCAGCTCGCGCGTCTTCAGCGCCGTATGCCCGATATATTCGCCGACGAGATCGGCCCGCTCCACCTCGACCAGATGTCCCCTATTCAGCATGCCCAGATGTTGAAACAGCTTGGCGATTATCCGGGCGACGGTCGTTTTGCCTGTGCCCGGATTCCCCTTGAAAATCATGTGATACACCTGGCGGTTGGCCGTCAGACCCGCCTCGGCGCGGAATTTGCCGATTTGCAGAAACGCGTATATCTCGTAAATCAGCGTTTTTACGTTGTCCAAGCCGATCAACTGCTCCAACTCGGAGGTAATCTCCCGGAACTGGGTGCGTTGAGAGACGCGCTGGGCGGCCAATCCCGAGCTATCGGCTTTCGCTTGCGGAATCGCCGCATCCGGCTGGCGGAGCACGACATTGATCTGACTCGATGGCCTTGATTCGTTCCAAGCCGCACGACCGTTCATCAGCTCACCCCAAAAATCAGGATTGTATCATTATGCAATCGCGTGTATATTTATTAAAAGCGAATGCCTGACCTGACGATGAAAGGATCTGATGTATTGTATGCAGTTCCACGCGCTGATCGAACGCGCCGCTTCCGACGCCTGGCCCGCCGCCGTATCCGAACCGCTGGGCGAATGGCGCCTCCGGTACGATCCCGTTGTGCCGTCGAAGCGCTGCAACAGCGTGCTTAGCGCCGGAGCGCTGCCCGATCGGGCAGACTGGATGGACCGCATCCGGGAATTTTACGCGGAACGGGGGGCCCCGGTCCGGTTCCAGGTGGGCGCCGCTTCCCCGCCCGAACTGGACGTCCGCCTCGAAGCGGAGGGCTACAAGGCGGAAGTGCCTTGCGTCGTCATGACGATGCGCCTGCAGGGCGATATCGGCTTCTCCGGCAACAACGCGCACGTCCCGCCGCGGCAGTGGTCCTCCCTCCCCGACGACGAATGGCTGGAAGCCTGGCGGACGATGGAAGGCCATCCCGAGCGGACGTTGGATGGTTTCCGGGAAATGATGCGCGTCCGCATCGGCGCTCCCGCGCGATATGGCTGCATCCGGATGGACGGACGCATCGCGGCAGTCTCGTCGGCCGTCGTGCACGGACGTCTGTCGGGGCTGTTCAACGTGATCGTCCATCCCGACTACAGACGGCTCGGACTGGCCGAATCGCTGGTTCGGGGACTCGTGTCCTGGAGCCGGGAGCAAGGCGCGGATACGATGTATCTTCAGGCCGTCCGGGACAACGAGCCGGCTCTTCGCCTGTACGCCAAGCTGGGATTCGCGATCAGCCACCGTTATCATTACCGGACGCTGGACCCTCTCGCCTGAAGGGCAGCCATCCTTCCCGGCATCTTCTTCCTACGATACCAGATGGACGAGCCGAGCCGCAACACCGCCAGATCGCTATAACGAAAAGGTCCTGTCCATACCCCGCCCGCAAAAAAAAGACCCGGTTCTCTCCCGCATGGGAGACCGGGTCTTGCCTTGCCCGCGGAAAAATCCCCGCCGGCCAAGGCATCGGCCGATCCCCGCTTCTATCGGCGACAGGGCGGCCGTTATTTCTCCTTAATGGTAACCTTCTGGATCAACACGTCTTCCTTCGGCTTGCTGGGCTCTCCGGTGTCGCTGAACGTGACCGGCGTATCCGCGATCTTCAGCACGTTGTCCATGCCTTCCGTTACTTTGCCGAAGACGGTATACTCGGGTCTGCCGTTCAGTCCGCCGCAATCCTCGCTGACGCAGATGAAAAACTGGCTGCCCGCCGTATTCGGGCCCGCTTTGGCCATGGCCACCGTGCCCAGCTCGTACTTCGGCGGCGGGTCCAGCTCGTCCTTCAGCTTGTAGCCGGGACCGCCGGTGCCGTCCCCCTTCGGGTCGCCGGTCTGGACCATAAACCCTTTAATGATCCGGTGGAACTTGATGTTCTCGAAATAGTTTTCCTTCGCCAAAAAGACGAAGCTGTTAACCGTCTGGGGAGCCTTGTCGGCTGCCAGGGCGATCGTAAACGAGCCTTTGGTCGTCTCGACGACCGCCTCATAAGTCTTGGACTGGTCGATCTGCATCTCCGGCGGACGGCTCCATTGCTTCTTTGTCGTTGCGGGAGCCTGGCTATGTGCCGGGCTGGCGGCCGGCGACGGACTCGACGCCGGCGCGCTCGGCTGCGCGCCGTTGTCCTTGGCGTCGCCGCACGCGGCCAGAGCGGCTGCAAGCGCGGCTGTCGTCAAAGCGGCAAACCAGGTTCGATGGCGTCTGCTGCGTCTTGTCATCCGATGTTGCTCCTCCTGCGACTTCACAGTATTCGATCAACCGGCAGCCGCGTCCTACCGCGGCAGAATGGGCAAGATCTGTTCCAACACGCCGTTATCGGAAGGCTGGGAGCCGGAATCGGGCGAAGGATTGGCGCGGTTCCCGCCGCCATTTCCGTTGCCGCGACCGTTTCCGTTGCCGTTCCCGCGGCCGTTTCCGTTCCCGTCCCCATTGTTTTGCCCGTCTCCATCGCCGTTGCCGCCGCCCGGCTTGTTCGAACCGTTCGGCTTCGGCGTCGGCGATCCCGACGGATCGGGCGACTCGCTTCCAGAAGGCGTCGGTAGCGGGCTGACCGACGGCAGCGGGGAGCCCGGGATGCCGCCTCCGGCCGGGACGGTTACCTGCGCGTCGTTGGACTTGCCGGCTTCCAGATTCGTCCGGGTGTCGAACGCGACGACGTAATACGTATACGTGTTGTTCTCCAAAACCGAGATGTCCCGAAGCTCCGTCACCGGAGTCGTAGACAGAAGCCGAGGCGTCTGCTCCCCTTCGCCCGTTCCGCTCCGGTATACCTTGTAGCTGATCGCTTCCCCGACAGGCGTCCATTTCAAACGCACGTCCCGATTCTGCGGATCGTATTCCGCCGTCAGGTCGGTGACTGCCGACGGCGGCTCGTTCAAGGCCGGCACGCCGCTCGGTCTCGCGAACGACGACTTTGGTTTGCCCGCCAGCGCCTTGGACATGACTTCCTTGAACAACGTGGCCGCCCGGCCGCTATCCGAGTTCACATAGTGCTTGGAATCCGTCTTGTCGAAGCCGAGCCATACCGCCGCCGTCCATTCGGGCGTATAGCCGACGAACCAGATGTCCCGGTAATATTTCTCCAATCCTTTGATGTCGAGCTGGGTAGAGCCGGTCTTGCCGGCAACCGGACGGTCGAAGCGTGCGCCTTTGCCCGTTCCTTTGGTCACGACGTCTTGCAGCATCAACGTCATGTAGTATGCGGTTTTGGCGCTCATGACCTGCTTCGGCTTCTCGTTGTATTTGTAAACCTCGCGCCCGTCGGCATCGACGATCTTCAGAATGGCGTGCGCCCGGTGCTGAAGCCCGTTGTTCGCGAACGCGCCGTACGCCTGCGCCATCTCCAGCGGGCTGACGCCCTGCGTCAAACCGCCCAGCGCGATCGCCAGGTTGCGGTCCTTCGACTTGTCCAGCTCGATCCCCAGCTTCTCGGCGAACGACATGCCGCGATCGACGCCGATTTGATTCAGCAGCCATACGGCGGGCTGGTTGAGCGAGTCGCGGATCGCCTGGAACATGTCGACTTCGTTTTGATACCGATAGTTGTAGTTTTCCGGACAATAGTTGCCGTAGCACTGCTTCTTGTCTTCCAGCTTCGAATACGGATGCCAGTTGCCCGTCTCGAGCGCCGGCGCGTACACCACCACCGGCTTGAACGACGAACCCGGCTGGCGCTTGGCCGTCGCCCGGTTGAAGCCTTTGGCCGAATAATCCCGACCGCCGGCCATCGCGACGATGCCGCCCGTTTTCTGGTCGAGGATGACCATCCCGGCCTCCTGCTTCTGCGTCTGGCCGCTCGTCTGCTTCTGGAACAACGCGTCGTTCGCGAACGCCTGCTCCATCGTCTGCTGGGCTTTCGTATCGAGCGCGGTGTAAATGCGGTAGCCGTTCATTCGCAGCTCTTCCGGCGTTATATTGTGCAACCGCAGCGCTTCGTCTTCGACGTAATCGATATAAGCCGCATACGTGCCCCGGCTCGCCGGCTTGCTGTTCAGCTTCAGCTCTTCCTCCGCCGCTTGCTTCCGCTGCTCCTCGGTAATCAGCCCTTGCTCCGCCATCAGGTACAGCACCGTGCCGCGGCGTTCCTTGGACCGTTCCGGATTGCGGAACGGCGAATAGCCGTTAGGCGACTTCGGCAGCCCCGCCAGCGTGGCGATCTCCGCCAGCGTAAGCTGATCCTCGGGCTTGGAGCTTCCGAGCTCCTTGCCGAAATACATCTTCACGGCCGACTTGATTCCCCAAGCCGACTGTCCGTTCCCGTTGCTGCCGAAGTAGATTCGGTTCAGGTACATTTCGAGAATTTGTTCTTTGGAATACCTCCGCTCGAGCGCCAGCGCGATCGACGCTTCCTTCGCTTTGCGGAACAGCGTCTTCTCGGGCACGGCGAAAAATATGTTTTTCGCCAACTGCTGCGTGATCGTGCTTCCGCCCTCGACGGCGCTCCGATGAAGGATATCTTTGTAGAGCGCCCGGCCGATCGACCAGACGTCGACCCCCTGGTGCTCCCAGAACCTGCGGTCCTCCGTGGCGATAAAAGCGTCCTGCAGGAGCTTCGGCACTTGGTCCAGCGTCACGACCTCCCGATTCTCGACGAACAGCTTGGAAACTTCCTTCCCTTCGGAGTCGTAGACGATCGAGGCTTGCGCCATGCCGAATTGGTCCTGGTTGTCCAGCAGCAGCTTCGTGCCGTTCACGACAAAGAAAAAGTACGTGCCCATCGCCGCGACCGCGCTTGCGGCGAACAAGCCGAGAAAAAGGAAAAACCACGTTCGGGGTTGAATCCGTTTTTTTCGTTTGGCCTTCCCGGCCGGCTTCTCTCTCTTGAGTTGCTCCGACTTGGCTCTGCGTTCCGTCATGCTGAAGTCGGACCTCCCTTCCATAAAGAAGAACAACCTCGATCGAGGTTGTTCCGTCTGTGTCTCTATTTAAATAAACGCGCCAGAGGGTCAAAAAGTTTCATGTTCCGGCGCACGCCGCCGAATAGCGGTCAAGACGGATCCGTCTGCTGCGGCTGGGCCAGCGAGACGGGACGCATCGGCGTGAAGGTCGAAATGGCGTGCTTGTACACCATTTGCTGACGGCCTTCGCTGTCAATGACGATGGTGAAGTTGTCAAACGCTTTGATGACGCCGCGGATCTGGAAGCCGTTCGTCAAATAAACCGTGACGGGCACGCTGTCCTTGCGGAGTTGGTTCAAAAACGTATCCTGGATATTAATCGGCTTGTTCATCAGGAGGATCCCCCTTGTCCTAATCGGTATCATAGTACGGCTTATGGCTTTAAATACAATTCGGAATTGCGCGAATAACTCGCTTATTTCGGCAAGTGCGGGAAACGCTCCGGTGCGAGCAGCCGATGGCGAAGCATCATCGGCCCCTGTCGCCGACAATCCCCAGCTTAGAAGCTATTATAGCATGAATCCGCTCCAGATGGGCAGTAAAATTTTCTATCCGCGTCACATCGACCCACTCGATTTCCTTCATATGGCGGAACCAGGAAAGCTGGCGCTTGGCGAACCGCCTCGTATCCCGCTTGAGCAGCTCGACCGCCTCCTCCAGCGACATCCGCCCTTCCAAATATGGAACAATTTCCTTGTATCCGATGCCTTGGAACGCCGTTGCGTTCGGCGGCCAGCCCGCTGCCAGCAGGCTCCTCACTTCGCCGACCAGCCCTTCGCGGATCATCGCGTCCACGCGCTCCCCGATGCGCCGGTACAACTGCTCCCGTTCCATCGTCAACCCGATCAGGCATAACCGGTAAGGAGATTCCCGCCTCTGCTTCCGAAGCTGATCCGACAGCCTCTCGCCAGTCGCGTGATACACCTCCAGCGCCCGGATGATCCGCCGCTCGTCGTTGGCGTGCAGGCGGCCGGCCGTGTCGGGATCGACTTCTCTCAGCTTGTCCCACAGCGCTTGCGTCCCGTGTTCCCGGCCGTATTCCCGCAGTTTCTCCCTGTACGCCTCGTCGGTCGCCCTCTCGGGAAAATCGTAGCCGTAGCACAGCGATTCCACGTAGAGGCCCGTCCCTCCGACGAGAATCGGCAGCTTCCCGCGCGACCCGATATCCTCGATGGCCTTCCTCGCAAGCGTCTGGAATTCGGCAACGGAAAAAGGCTCGTCCGGATTTTTGATGTCGATGAGATGGTGGCGCACTCTGGCCCTCTCGGCCGGCGTCGCCTTGGCCGTGCCGATATCCATCCGCCGGTACACCTGCATCGAGTCTCCCGAGACGATTTCCCCGTTCAGCCGCTCGGCCAGCGTCAGGCTAAGCGCCGTTTTGCCGACGGCGGTCGGTCCGACGATCGCGAGCAGCGGGGGCTTCCCGTCCGGCTTGTCCATCGTCATTTCGCGATCACCCCGTAAGCGACTTGTGAATGGGCGCGGACATGCGGCGTGAAGCCGAGCCGCTCGAACTCGCCGCTGTCGCGGCGCTCCTTGAGCATCACGGCTCTCCGGGCCACCCGCACGGCTTCGGCGACCGCCTCGGCCGAGACGGGCTCCGGATTCGCAAGCGGACGAAGCGGCCGTATCGACGAAGACTCTTCCACCGGCGACCGGAACATCGGGTCGAAATAAACCACGTCGTAGCTGTTATCCGGCTGTTCGCGCAAAAAGGCGAGGTGATCCGCATGCCGCAGATCGATCCGCCGCATCGCCTCGGCAAACTCCGGAGGCCCGCCTGCATACAGGGCGATCCCCTCGCGAACGAGCGTATACAGCGTCCGGTCAGATTCCAGCGCCGTCACCCGTCCTGTTTCTCCGACCCTCGCCGAGAACACGATCGAATCGCCGGCCAGCCCGGCCGTGCAATCCAATACCCGGTCCCCGGGAAGGACGCCGGCGAGATCGAGCATCGGATCGCTCTGCCCTTTCAGCAGCCGTTTGACGCGGATGATCGACGTGCCGGGATGGAACACGAGAGGTTCGCCCGTCTCCGGCACGTATCGAACCTCCCGTCCGAGCACCACGATCGCGTCCTTGTGCCCGTGCTGCTTGCGCAGGCGGGGCAGCGAAGACTGGCGTCTCGGCACGTAGTCCGCGTCCAGCTCTCCGGCCAGCCGCTTCGCCCGTTCGATCGCGTCCGGTTCGGGATTGTACCCAGTCGTCACTAGCAAGCCTACATCACCCGTTTAAACATTTTTTCCAGCTCGTATACGCTGAAGCTGACGACGATCGGCCGGCCGTGCGGGCACGTATACGGCTGCCGGCAGCGGCCGAGCCGGTCGAGCAGCGCTTCCATCTCGGTCACGGTCATCGCCTCGTTGGCTTTGATCGAAGCTTTGCAGGAGCAGAGGATGGCGGACTTCTCCCGAAGCTTGGCCACCTCGATCGAATTGCGCTCCTCCATCAGCCAGCGGATCATCTCTTCGACGATTTCCTGTTCCCGCCCTTCGGGCAGCCAGTGGGGCAGCGCCCGGATCAGGAAGGAATTCGGCCCGAACGGCTCCAGCTCCACCCCGACCGTTCTCAGCAGATCGAGCCGGTCGGTCAGCACGGCCGCTTCCGCCGCCGTAAATTCAAGAGGAATCGGCACCAGCAGAGGCTGAACCGCGTCTCCCGGACGGCCGAACCGGTCGTAGAACCATTCGTAGTTGATCCGTTCGTGAGCCGCGTGCTGGTCGATCAAATACAAGCCTCGGTCATTTTGCGCGACGATATACGTGCCGTGCAGTTGCCCGATCGGCGACAGCAGAGGGAACGCCGGCAGCCCTCCCGGTCCTCTCCCGGCCGAGGCCGGGCTTTCCGCGAGCGCGTCCGGCGACGCGTCTCCGGCTTCGCCGCTCCGGCCGGCGCTGCCGCGCGGCGATTCCGCCGCCTGCCGCGCCAGGTCGGCTTCGCGCTCCAGCCAGCGCCCGGCGGCTTCAAGACGCCGCTCCGCGCCGGCGGAGCCGCCTGTCGGCGCCGGATAGCCGATCGGGGGCCGGTCCGCCTCCCGCTTGGCTCCGTAGGCGGTCGGCCGGGACGCTTGCGCGGAGGGGCGGATCGTCTCCCCGGCGCCGCTTGCCGCCGGCCGGCCGTAAGCCGGGGCCGCCGCGCCCGCGGTACGATCCGCCGGGATCGTGCCCCGCAGGGGCGCGGGAGACGAAGCCGCCGCGATCTCCGGAGCGGCCGGGGCCCGGTACAGCTCCAGTTGCTCCTGCACGGCCGCCGGCCTGGCGGGCCCCGGACGGGACGCCGCGCCCGAAGGAATATGTACCATGCCCGTCAGGGCGGTGAACGCGGCGGAGCGCACGATTTCCATCAGCTCCGCTTCCTTGCTGAACCGCACCTCCAGCTTCGACGGATGGACGTTGACATCGACGAGCGAAGGGTCCATCTTCAGCCGGAGGACGGCTACCGGGAACCGGCCGATCGGCAGCAGCGTATGGTAGGCGGCGAGCAGCGCCTGCGTCGCCTGCGGACTGCGGATGACGCGGCCGTTCACCGTGACGGTGATGCCGTTGCGGTTCGCGCGGGTGAACTCCGGCTTGGAGATAAAGCCGTCCAGACGGTAATCGAGCGACTCGCCGGAGACGGGAATCATGGCTTTGGCCGTCGACGTCCCGTAGACGGCGGCGATCGCCTGACGCAGATCCCCGTTGCCCAGCGACTGCAGCAGAACGTTACTCCCGTGGCGCAGAGTAAACGAGATGTCGGGATGGGCCAGCGCCAGTCTGTACAGGTAATCCGAGATATGCCCCAGCTCCGTCTGGACGGACTTCATATATTTGAGGCGCGCCGGCGTATTGTAGAACAGCTCCCGCACCGTAATCTCCGTGCCCCTCGGAACCGCTTCGTCGCCTGAATCGACAATTTTTCCGCCTTCGATCAAGATGCGGCGGCCGAGGCCGTCGTCCGTCGCCGAGGTGCGGCACTCGACTTTGGCGACAGCCGCGATGCTCGGCAGCGCCTCGCCCCGGAAGCCAAGCGTCCGGATCGCGAACAAGTCCTTGCCGGTCGATATTTTGCTGGTCGCGTGCCGCAGGAATGCCGTCTCGACATCCTCCGGGTGTATGCCGGCTCCGTTGTCCTTGACGCGAATCAACGAAAGTCCGCCTTCTTCGGCCGACACCTCGATATAATCCGCGCCGGCGTCAATCGCGTTCTCCACCAGCTCCTTGACGACGGAAGCCGGCCGCTCGACCACCTCGCCGGCGGCGATCTGGTTGGCGATATGGTCGTCCAATATGCGAATGCGGCCCATCGGCGACAACTCCTCCCCGTTAATATTTAACCACGCGAATTATATTCGCCGTTAAACGATAGTCTGCGTTACCCGAACCAACCTGTTTATCCCAGACGCTGCTTCAGCTCGTAGAGCAGATTCATCGCTTGCAGCGGAGTCATGTTGATCAGATCCGCGGCTTTCAGCTTGTCCAGCACCTGCTGGTCGCGAGCCGATCTCGGCTTGGCCGGCGAAGGCAACGGCTCATCGAACAGGCTCAACTGCACGACGTCCTTCCGGGCGGGAGAAGCTTCCTCAGGCGATGCAGACACATCGGGAGGAGCAACCGGAGAGGCCGGTTCGGCCTCTTTCTCCGCGGCTGCCGCCCCTCCGGACGAAGCCTCCTGTTCGCGGCCGTCCGGAGAACGGCCGTCCGCGATCAAACCGGAAGCGGCAGCGGCCTCCGCGCGAGCCGCGCCCGTCTCGCGGATCGCGAGCAATTCGTTCGCCCGCTCGATGATCGCGGACGGAAGCCCCGCGATGCGCGCGCAGTAGATGCCGTAGCTGGAGCTTGCCGCGCCGCGCACGAACTTGCGCAGGAACGTGACCTGGTCACCGCTTTCCCGCACCGCCATCGAATGGTTGCGCAAGCGCGGAAGCTGCCCCTCCAGATGCGCCAGCTCGTGATAGTGGGTGGAGACAAGCGTCTTGCAGCCGATGCGGTCGTGCAGAAATTCGATGACCGCCTGGGCGATCGCCATTCCTTCCGACGTGGACGTGCCGCGGCCGAGCTCGTCGATGATGACGAGGCTGTGTTTCGTCGCCTTGGTCGTCATCGCCTGAATATCCTTCATCTCGACCATAAACGTGCTCTGTCCGCCGACCAGGTCGTCAGCGGCGCCGATGCGCGTGAAGATGCGGTCGATGATCGGAATTTCCGCGCGGCGCGCCGGGACGAAGCAGCCGATCTGGGCCATGACGCAGATCATGGCGACCTGCCGCATGTAGGTGCTTTTCCCCGCCATGTTCGGCCCCGTGATCAGCAGGACGGACGAATCGGACGCGTTCATATCCGTATCGTTCGCGATAAACGAGCCTCCCTCCAGCACCGCCTCGACAACCGGATGACGGCCGTCCTCGATCCGCAGCTCGAACCCGTCGGTCACTTTGGGCCGAACATAGCGGTTGGCCGCGCTGACCTGCGCCATCGACAGCAGCGCATCCACCTGGGCCACCGCCTCGGCCAGCGCCTGGAACCGCGGGATCATCCCCGCCAGCCGGTCCCGAAGCTCCACGAACAGCTCGTATTCCAGACCCACCATCTTGTCTTCGGCTTCGAGAATAAGCGCCTCCCGTTCCTTCAGCTCCGGCGTCACGTACCGCTCGCCGTTCGCGAGCGTCTGCTTGCGCTCGTACCGCCCTTCCGGAACGGCCGACAGATTCGCGCGGGTCACTTCGATATAGTAGCCGAACACTTTATTGAATCCGATTTTCAGAGAACGAATGCCGGTCGCCTCGCGCTCCCGTTGCTCCAGCTCGGCAATCCAGCGTTTGCCGTCGGTGCTGGCGGCGCGCAGTCGGTCGAGATGCTCGTGGTAGCCGACGCGGATCAGCCCGCCCTCGCGGACGGACACCGGAGGCTCGTCCACGATCGCGGCGGCGATCCATTCGCGCGCTTCCGCGCACTCGTCCAGCGCTTCCCCCAGCCGGGCGAGCGTCTCGGAGCCGGACTCCAGGCAGAGCGCCTTCAGCGCGGGAACCTGCTCCAGCGTCGCCCGCAGCGCCACCAGATCGCGGCCGTTCGCACTGCCGTAGGCGATGCGGCCGACGAGCCGCTCCAGGTCGTACATGCCGCGCAGCGCCGCCGACAGCTCGTCCCGCAGGATCAAGCCGCCGACCAGCTTCTCCACGGCTTCCAGCCTCTCCTCGATCGCCTGCACATCCCGCAGCGGCTTGTCCAGCCAGCGCCGCAGCATGCGCGCTCCCATCGCCGTGGCGGTGCGGTCGAGCAGCCACAGCAGCGACCCTTTCTTGGACCGGTCCCGCACCGTCTCCGTCAGCTCCAGATTGCGGCGGGTGAACGGGTCCATCATCAGGCTCTGGCGCGGATCGTAGCGGCGGATGCGCGTCAGATGGCCGAGCGTCCGCTTCTGCGTCTCGCGCAAATAATCGAGCAGCAGCGCCACCGCGTCGATCGCCGATTCCGGCAGCCCTTCCAGCTCCGCCTCGCTGAACTGCTCGGCCACCGCTTCCCGGTTGCCGTTCCGCCGTTCCGTCACGACCGCCCCGGCCAGCAGCGGCCCGCACGCGGCCTTCACCCGTTCCAGCAAGCCGGCTTCGCCAAGCAGCTCCGACGGCTCGAACACATTCAGCTCGTCCGGCAGCCGCTCCCAATCCTGCGTCCGGGCGGCGTACAGCTCGCCGGTCGTAATATCGCAGACGGCCAGCCCGATCTCGCCTTCCCGCTCGGTCAGCGCGGCGATAAAGTTGTTGCGCCGATCGGCGACCGCCTTGCCCTCCATCACCGTGCCCGGCGTCACGATGCGCACGATCTCCCGCCGAACGACGCCTTTGGCCGCGGAAGGGTCCTCGACCTGCTCGCAGATGGCGACTTTGTAGCCTTTCTCGATCAGCCTCTGCACGTAACCCTCGGCGGAATGGTACGGCACGCCGCACATCGGCACCCGTTCGTCGCCGCCCGCATCCCGGCCCGTCAGCGTAATCTCCAGCTCCTGGGACGCGCGGATCGCGTCTTCGAAAAACATTTCATAGAAGTCGCCGAGCCGGAAAAACAAAAAAGCGTCCGGCACTTGCGCTTTCACCTGCAAATATTGCTCCATCATCGGGGTGTATTTGGCCATAACCGTTCGCGACGTCTCCTTACCTGACAAGCATCATCCCCCTATTATACCATGTGAAACGGAGGAATGCGCCAGGCCCGGCGAAAATCGCGCTGATCATCCCAAGATTGACCGGCGGCGACCATCTCCCTCAGCGGCTCGATCCATTCCGCCAGCGGCGCATATCCGGGAAGCGCCCGCAACCGTTCCCACCCTTGCAGCGAAAACGGCCTAAGCCGCTCCTTGTCTCCCCGGTAAAACGCTTCGTGCCAGGATCGATCGCCGTCGCGGCCGTCCGGATCGGGCGGCAAGGCCAAATAGCCGTCCGCCAGCAAGCGGGCGAGCGCAAACACCGCCTTCGTCACCCTCGGAGACGGCAGCCAGCTCGACAGCGTCCGATACTCGAACCCGTGCGGCTGTCTGCGGAAATCCCCCAGCGCTCCGAAGCGCGGGCGGCGCATCCGGCTGCGTTCGTCCTCGACCAGCAGCAGCGGCACAGCCAGGAACCGGTCCAGCGTCCGCAAAAACCGGGATTGCAGCCACATGCCGCCGAAATGCACATGGCCGCCGAGCGGCAGCCCCTTCACCGGCATGCCTCCCGCCAGCCATTCCAAAGACTCGTCCCCGATGCGTTCGCGCGCCAGCAGCATCGTCCGGCGCAGATGGGCCACAACCCGCAGCGGCTCGGTCGAAGGTTCCGGCCGCAGCTCCAGCAGCGGATAAATGATGCGTCCCCCTGGCAGCGACACCGCGTCGCAGCCGAACTCGCCGCGCTTGCCCGCAAACCGCTCGCCCGGGACGACCCTTCCGTCCCCGGCGCGCACGACAAATTCAGGGTCGGCCCCCAGCGCCGCCGGTTCTCCCCGCGCGCGCTCCTCGCGCCAAGCCCGGTCGAACTGTTGCACCGCCTGCGCGAATTCGAGCCCGATCTCCGTCGTTCCGGGAACGCCGGGCCATGCCTTCAACACGCGCATGACGCCTTCCCGCATACCGACAAGCATCGTGCCGATGTCAAGCCCGAGCGCGTACACCGCACGGATCGCCATCCGTTCCGCCTTGGCGGCGAGCCCTTGTCCGAGCGAAGGCTTCAAGCGCGACATGCCGCCCAGCAGCGGCTCCGGACACGAACGGTCTTCGGGCAGCGATGTCGTCTGCCAGACGCCCAGCGAGGCCAGATGAAACACCGGAACGATCCACCCGTACGCCCATTCCCGTACGTCGGGAGGCTCCCTCGCTTCATCGGCGGCGGGAATGCCGTGCATGGATAAACATTCGGCCCAATCCTCCGGTATCGGTCCGTCCCGCAGCACCCAAACATCCGATCCGATCCCGATCGGGTCACAGGTTCGTCGCGAATACCCCGCCGACGTGCTCCAGGGAACGACGATGGCATCGGCGGTTGTCCCCGCATCCGCACCGGCGCCGGGGAAGCGGAACGCGCCCGCTTGGGGTTCCGCGATGACCGGCACCCCGAGCGAGCCCTTGGCGAGCGCGGACGCCCGCCGATCGCGAAGCCAGACATACGTCGCCACGCCGCTTCCCCTCCAGCTTTTTCAACAAAAAGAGGGCGGTTGCCCTCGTCAGACTTCGGTATCCCGCATAGACTGATACCAGGATCAAGATAAGTCGTCATCCAGGAAATCGGGATCGAGGTCTTCGAAATCGTCGTCGCTCGTCGTATGCACGAAATCGACGTCCTTGTCGTCGAAATCGTCGGGACCGACCGGGCTCACCAAGGCGTAAATTTTCGTCTCGGCGACCAGCTCTACGCGGAATTCCCGTTCCACGCGGATCACGACGCTGCCGTCGTGCTTCGCCACGTTTGCTTCCACGCAGTTGGGCTCCTGGGTCGCGTAAGCGTGAACCTCTTCCGTACCGGCCCGCACATTGGGATCGAGAAACGTCAGCGGGACCGGCTCGGAATACGGAACCGTTTCTTTGGCAACGTCGGTTTTCGTGTTTTTGTCGTAGGAATACCAGATGTTGATATCGTAAGTACCCACAACTTCCACTCCGTTGCCAGACTTCACGGCTTCGTATTGATGGTTGATCACCCAACAACCCAGGATGCTGGAAGGAGCGTGAGGCGGAGTAACGGTATGTGTCACCTGCGCAAACTTACGACCTTTTCCGCAGACCGCTTTGACGTAAATCTCTCGGGTTTGCGTCTGTTTCTCGGTGTGCGCCATCCAACTGAACCTCCTCCATACAATCAATTCAATAAAGTGTATGCAGGACATTCGTCTAGGGTGACAAAAACTTTTACGAGCCTCAGACCCCGTTCGGGGTCAGGGGCGTTTGCGTTTTTCCCGCTTCGCCCGCTCCAGATACGCCCGAAGCTCCCGGCAGAGCCCCAGCAGCGCCGCGCGGATCTCGAATTCCTGCCTCGTGCGGGGAAGCTCCATCTCTCGGAACTCCCTCTCGACTGCATCGAGGCGCTTCTCGACATTGCCGGTATAATAGAAGGACTTCACGTCCTTCGACAGTTCCTCAAACAGCTCCGCGACGTTCTCCCCTTGGGGCAGCGCCTGATCCACAAGCGCGATCAGCTCCAGCATCTGTTCAATTCGGGCCAGTTGGCGGCCGCGCATGCGAAAATAGTTTTTCCAATACGAATCCGCGTGGAACAGCCGGTTCTCCAGCACCCGAAGCGCCAGCTTCTCCCCTTCAGCGATCAACTCGTGCGCGCGCAGCAGTTCGCTGCCGTCCCAGATCGTGTCCGGACGCCGCAGATGGGCGCCCATATGTTTGAAAATCCGCGACAACTGCTCCTCCAGCTCGGATCGGTAGCTCGCGAGCCGGCCTTCCTCGCGCGGCATGTATACAGCGTTAACGACCATCGCCGTACCGAGTCCGACGACGAGCAGCATCACCTCGTTCACGATCAGACCGAGATCCGTGCTTCGCGAAGCGAACAAATGAAGGACGACGACGGTGCATGTGATGATACCGTCTCTCAGCCCGATCCGGCTCAAGATCGGATAAGCGATCAGCACGAATACGCCGACCACCCAATAATCGAAGCCGAACAGCCAAAACAACACGACTGCGAGCAGAAGCCCGCACAACGACGCCAGCAGCCGCTGCGCCACCGTCAGCAGGCTGCGCTTGATGGTTACGTCTACGCCCAGAACGGCCAGCAGCCCCGCGGAGATCGCATTGTTCAGGCCGATCGAGGCCGCCATATAAATAGCTAAAACCGCGGCGACCGCGGTTTTGATCACGCGAATGCCCATTCCGTCACGCCTTTCCCGGATTCGGCGGCAATCTGTCAAATTTCGACACACGGCCGCCTGTCTCCTATCGTAACGGATTTGCGGGCAGATCTCAATTGGGTTTGTCTTTCGGCGTGTACCTCTTCTCCAGCCAGGCTACGGCTTGATACATAACGGTCGCCACGACCGCAATTACGAACAGGCTCGCGAAAACGAGCGTGAAGTTGAAGACCTGGAATCCGTAGATGATCAGGTAGCCAAGCCCTTGTTTCGAGACGAGAAACTCGCCGACGATGACCCCGACCCAAGCCAGGCCGACGTTTACCTTGAGCGAGGACACGATCGAAGGGACCGTCGCCGGAAGCACGACTTGGACGAACACCGTGCGCTTGCTCCCGCCAAACAGCCGGACGAGCTTGATATAGTTCGGATCGACCTCGCGAAAGCTGTTATAGATATGAATCGTCGTAATAATGACGGTGATGGCGAGGGCGTTCGCCACAATGGCCGACAGTCCCGGACCGAGCCCGACGATAAACAGCGGGCCTAACGCGACTTTCGGCAGACTGTTCAGCACGACGAGGAACGGGTCAAGCATACGCGCCAAAAATCTCGACCACCAGAGCCAGGCGGCCAGCGCCGTGCCGAGCAGCGTGCCAAGCGCAAACCCGATGACCGTCTCCGCCACCGTCCAGCCGAGATGGGGCCACAGCGAGCCGTCGGCCGCCATGTCCCTGAGCAGCCCGACGATGCGGCTCGGGTAGCTGAACAGCAGCGGATCGACCCAGCCCAAGCGTCCCGCCCACTCCCACCAGCCGAAAAATACAAGCACGATCGACAATCGGCATACGGCAATCCATCTTCGTTCGATGCGCCCGCGGCGCCGGTACAGCGCCAGCTCCGACTGCTCCAAGGCGGCGCCGCTCCCTTCGGCCGCGCCGCCGCGGCCGAAGGGAGCTCCTGGCTTATGCGGGTTACCGCTCACGGCCCCTCACCTCTCCATCGATTCGAATTCCTGCCAGATATCCTGGAACAATTCCTGGAAGCCGGGCTGTTCCCGCGCATAGAACGGCGAATCCGCGCGAAGCCGCTGCGGAATCGCCAGCTCCCGGCGAAGCCGGCCCGGATTGCGGTTCAACACCAGCACCCGGTCGCTCATCGCGATCGCCTCGGAGATGTCGTGCGTCACGAGCAGCGCCGTCTTGCCGCGATGCTTGAGCGTATCCCAGACGAGATCCTCAAGCTGCAGCTTCGTCCGGTAATCGAGCGCGGAGAACGGCTCGTCGAGCAGCAAGATATCCGGCTCCGTCGCCAGCGTGCGCACCAGCGCCACCCGCTGCCTCATCCCCCCGGACAACTGCGACGGATAGCTCCGCGCCACGTCCGCGAGCCCCATCTCCTCCAATAGATGCAGCGCGTATTGCTTCGTCTCGGCGTTTAATCTCCCCCGAAGCTCCAACCCGAGCGTCGCGTTCTCGATAATCGTCCGCCATGGAAACAAATAATCCTGCTGAAGCATATATCCGACCCGTTCGGACGGCCGGTCGACGGCTTCGCCGAACACCCTCGCCGTCCCTTGGGTCGGCCGGAGCAGACCGGCCGCGATCGACAAAATCGTCGTCTTGCCGCAGCCGCTCGGGCCGACCAGGCTGACGAATTCGCCCGGCCGCACCTGCAGGCTGATCTGCTCGACCGCCAGCCGCGCCTCCGACCCGTTCACGAACACCTGAGAGACTTTCTCCAGCTCCACCGCCGCTTCCATCCAAATCCCTCCCTTTGCCGCCGCGCCGCCGGAACCGGATCGAGCGGGAAGCCGCTCACTTGACTTCCTTGACCGCGGTTTCCGCGAATTTCGTATTGACCAGCGCGCCGTATTCGGCCCGCTGCTTCAATTCGCCGGCGGACTCCATCACGTCGAGCAGATGATTCCACTCCGTTTCGTCCACGATCGGGTCGGTTGCGTAAGAGCCTTGCGACTTATACCGTTCGACGACGCGGGTAACCACCTCTTTGTCGACGTTCTCGAAGTAAGGCAGG
The DNA here is from genome assembly GCF_005938195.1 of Paenibacillus thermoaerophilus. Classification (GTDB taxonomy): domain Bacteria; phylum Bacillota; class Bacilli; order Paenibacillales; family Reconciliibacillaceae; genus Paenibacillus_W; species Paenibacillus_W thermoaerophilus. The sequence continues at coordinate 34,364 of NZ_VCQZ01000009.1, read as the reverse complement.
ATCGCTTCGGCGATTTCCGCCGTCGAGGCCGTCTGCACCCATTTTTGGGCTTTGCGGACCGCGTTCGTGAACTTCTGGATCGTCCCGCCGTTTTTGTTCATGAAGCTCTGCTTCGCCATGAACACCGTATAAGGAAGCTTCCCGCTTTCGACCCCGAACGATGCGATGACATACCCTTTGCCCTCGCGTTCGATCACCGTCGCCTGCGGCTCGAACAACTGCACGAATTCGCCGGTGCCGGAGGCGAACGCCGCCGGGATGTTGGCGAACTCGACGTTCTGGATCAGCGTCAGATCCTTTTGCGGATCGATCCCTTTTTTCTTCAGCGTAAACTCTCCGGCCATCTGCGGCATGCCGCCCTTGCGCTGCCCGAGGAACACCGTCCCTTTCAGTTGCTCCCATTTGAAATCCGGGATCGGCTTGCGCGCCACAAGGAACGTTCCGTCCGTCTGCGTCAGTTGGGCAAAATTCAGCACGGGATCGGCGGACCCTTGCTGGTGCACGTAGATCGACGTCTCCGATCCGACCAGCGCGACGTCGATCTGGCCGGAGAGCAGCGCGGTCATCGTCTTGTCTCCCCCGGGGATCGTCGTCAGCTCCGCTTCCAGTCCCTGCTCGGCGAAAAAGCCTTTCGCCAGCGCCACATATTGCGGCGCGTAAAAAATCGACCGCGTCACTTCCCCGATCCTCACCTTGGTCGGGGCGTCGTCCTTGCCGCAAGCGGCCAGCGTCAACGCAAGCAAAGAAGCCGCGGCCGCCAGCGCGGCGATCCTCCATCGTCTGAGCATCATGGCAGATTTCCTCCATCCGGAATGTCATCTGCTCCATCTTATGCGCTTGCACAGATCGGGGTGTCTGGGCGATTGGGGCGAATCGGCGCCGCAGCGCTTGGCCGGAGACACGCAAGGGGATCGGCGCGCGGAAGGCGGAACGGAGGCGTCTTCGCCCCCTTTGAACAAAAAAACCGGAAGAACGGGCCGGGCCCTCTTCCGGTTTCGATGCGTATGCCCGCGGCCTCCCCCGGCGGACGGCGGCGCTTTCCGCTTGTCGGGGGCGCGGGCGGACGGTCGGGAGGCTATAATGGTTTCTCCATCCGCACATGCGGAATGCCTTCTTCCAGAAAGACGGGCGATTTCGTTTCGTAGCCCAGCTTGCGGTAGAACGCCTCGGCATGCGTCTGCCCGTGCAGCTTCGCCTTAACCGCGCCTTTTTCCCGGGCGATCCGTTCAAGCTCCAGGATGATCGCTTTGCCGATTCCGTGCTTGCGGTAAGCTTCGAGAATACAAACCCTCTCCAGCTTGGCCGAATCGCCGACCATGCGCGTTCTGCCCGTTCCGACAGGCTTGCCTTCGGCGTACGCCAGCACATGCTCCGAATACGCGTCATGTTCGTCCCGCTCCTTGTCCGGCGGAACTCCCTGCTCCTCGACGAACACCTTCTCCCGGATCTTGTACGCCTCCTCCAACTGCCGGTCGGTCGTCACCCGTTGCACTTCCATAAGTCAACATCCTTCTCCTTGTCCGTGATCGGGATGGGAAACGGAAAAGCCGGACGCGTCCCGCGGGGGGGAACCGCATCCGGCCCGGCCGGAACCATCCGGTTACAGCTTGTAAATATCGCGGTATTTCTCTTCCAAATACGCGATCAGGTACGACGGGTTCAGCTCTTCGCCTGTCACGCGGGACACGATCTCCCCAGGCGTCTGCAGCTTCCCGTAGCGGTAGATCTTGTCGACCAGCCAATCCTTGATCGGCGCGAAGCGCCCCTCGCCGACCAGCGCGTCGATATCGCCGAGCTCGCGGCGCATCGCCTGCATGAACTGGGCCGCGTACATATTGCCGAGCGCGTACGACGGGAAGTAGCCGAAGCCGCCGCTCGACCAGTGCACATCCTGCAGCACGCCTTCTCCGTCGTTCGACGGTTCGATGCCGAGATATTCCGCATATTTCGCATTCCATGCGCGCGGCAGGTCCTCTACCGCCAGTTCCCCGCCGAACAGCGCTTTCTCCAGCTCGTAGCGGATCATGATATGCAGGTTGTACGTCAGCTCGTCGGCCTCGATGCGGATCAGCGACGGCTTCGTCACGTTGATCGCCCGGTAGAACGATTCCGCGTCGGCGTTGGCCAACTGCTCCGGATACAGCTTCTTCAAGTCGGGGAAATAACGCTGCCAGAACGGACGGCTGCGGCCGATCATGTTCTCCCAGAACCGGGACTGGGACTCGTGGATGCCCATCGAGGTGCCGGTGCACAGCGGTGTGCCGTACAGGTCCGTGGAGATGTTCTGCTCGTACAGCGCGTGACCGCATTCGTGAATCGTGCCGAACAAGGCGCTGACCACGTCGTTTTCCAGATACCTCGTCGTGATGCGGACGTCTCCCGGATTCAGTCCCGTCGCGAACGGATGCACGCTCTCGTCCAGCCGTCCGGCATCGAAGTCGTAGCCGAGCTGGCCGAGCATCATGAGGCTGAACTGCTTCTGCCGGTCTTTGTCGAAGGTCTGGCGCAGCATCGACGTATCGGGCGCGTCCCCCCGCTCGCGGATCGCCGCCGACAGCGGCACAAGCTTCTCGCGCAATTCGCCGAAGACACGGTCGAGCTTGTCCACGGTCATCCCCGGCTCGTACATGTCGAGCAGCGTGTTGTACGGGTGGCCTTCGTATCCCCACAAGCCGATAAACTCGCGGTTAAACGCCACCACCTTCTCCAGGTAAGGCTTAAACATCGCGAAATCCGACTTCTTCTTCGCTTCTTCCCACACCGTCTCCGCCTGCGACGTCAGCACGACGTATTCCTCGTAGCGCTCCGGCGGAATTTTGCGGCTGCGGTCGAACTCCTTGCGGCATTCGCGCACAATGACGCGGTCGACCTCGCTCAGCTGTTCCCGGATCTCCGACTGCTCGAAGTAATTCAAGAACTCCTCCATCTGCGGCGCGACGGACAACCGGAACATCTCGCCGGACAGCGAGCCGATCACTTCCGAGCGCATATCGGCGCCCTTCTTCGGCGCCCCGGTGCGCAGGTCCCAGTACAGGACGCCCAACGCTTCCTCATAGCTTCGAATTTTCCGCAGGTAGATACGGAATTCCTGCCGTTTCGCTTCCAACGGCTCGCTCATGGATGATCCAGCTCCTTTTTACGGATATATTCCTTGTCTCTTCCATCATAAGCGTTCGCCGGGCGGCATTCAACTTTGAACGGGGTTGTGGTACAATCGCTGGAAGGAAGGAGAGATGGAGATGAAAGTGCATGTGACGGAAGCCGCCCGCGACCGGCTGGAGCAAATGCGGGGCGGACGCGGCGCCCTCAAGCTCGTGTACGATTCGGAAGGCTGCGGCTGCGCCGTCAGCGGCGTGCCGGCCGTATGGATCGTGGACGAGCTGGCGGACGACGATCTGCGCGCGGAATGCGCCCCCTTCGAGCTCGGCTACGAACGGCGCCACGAAGTGTTTTTCGAAGACGAGATGACGCTGGATTACAAGCCCGATACGAACGCCTGCGCCTTGCGCAGCCGCCATCAAATCTACAACGCCCGACTCGCGATCGTCGATCGCCGCAAGCAACCCGTCCGGTAAAGGAGGCCCTACCATGGAGAGACAAACCAAAGGACAACTGCACGATATTCTTCAGTACAATCAAAACTTCGTGGAAAACCGGATGTACGAGGAATACCTGACGACGAAGTTCCCGAATAAAAAAATGGTCATCGTGACCTGCATGGACACGCGCCTGACCGAGCTGCTGCCCAAGGCGTTGAACCTGCGCAACGGCGACGTCAAAATCATCAAAAACGCCGGAGCGATCATTACCCAGCCGTTCGGCAACATCATGCGGAGCATTCTCGTCACGATCTACGAACTGAAGGCCCGCGAAGTGATGATCATCGGCCATCTCGACTGCGGCATGACCGGGCTGAACGCCGACGCCTTCCTCGAGAAAGCCAAACGTTACGGCATCAGCGATCAAGTGCTCGATACGCTGCAGCATTCCGGGCTGGATATGTTCCGCTGGTGGCGCGGCTTCCAGGATGTTCGCGAGAGCGTCGCCCAGAGCGTGCAGATTGTGCGCAACCATCCGCTGCTGCCCAAGGGCATTCCGGTTCACGGCCTGATCATCGACCCGACCACCGGCAAGCTGGAAGTGGTCGACGACGGTTACGCGGAGCTGGAGCGGCTCGGCCAGTCGATGGATCAATGCGCTTTGGACGCGAACATCTCCCCGGAACGCGTTTGACAAGGCTGCGGCCTGTTTTCCCCCTCTTTTCGATAACCGCACGGCTGGGATGGCTGGCGCTGCGTCAGGCGCGCCAATGCCATCCGGCAGCCGCTTCCCCGAACCGTCCCCGCGTCCCGTCTCCGGGTTCTTCAGCTTCTGCGCGCGGGCTTCCGTTCCGGCAGCCAGGCCGAGGCCAGACCCAACGCATGAACCCACATGAGCCATGCGCCGACATATATGCCCGACTGGGGCGGCATATTCGGAAACCACGCTTCGAACCGCAGCAGCGTTACCGAATTCAGCAGCAGATTGATCCAGGCGAATCGAACGGCCGCTTCCATCCTGGAACGTCCATGAAGCTCCAGGTAGTCGTACATCGGCATCGTCCATACATGGGCATAGGGGATCGCCGCGGCGAACCAGCCCAAGATCCACGGCGTCTGATCGACCCGCACCCACCAATGGCCGGCCGCCTGCAGCAATATCGTGGTCGCCGACCACATCAGCGTTCCCCATACGAGCGCCGCGAGCTTGTACATGACTCCACCCCGATCCGCGTCCGGCAAAACCTCTCCCCTCTAACCTATGCGGACAGCCTCCAGGTATTGCCTATCCGTTTCCCCGCCGGACCGTGCGCAAGTCGACGCCAAGCGGCAGCCGCTCGTAACCCGTCAGACGGCCCGCCTCGAACACGCAGCGGTGCTCCCACTCCGACGCGTCCTCGAACAAGGTTGTCAGGAACCGCGGCACATTGGACGCCACGCCTTGATTGGCGGGATCGGTGATCCAGTCGATGCGCTTCCAGTCCAGGATGCCTTCCTCCGTCTGTTTCGGCGTCTCCAGGGCCAGATGTCCGGGCAGATTCGCGACGAATACATGCATGCCTCCAAGCCTGCCGCCGTCCACCGTCCAGGTGACGATCCCCTTCCACACGACTTCGCTCTGCTTAAGTTCCAGCCCCGTCTCCTCGCGGATTTCCCTGACGATATTGGCGGCGGGCGTCTCGCCCGGCTCCAGCTTGCCGCCGACGCCGTTCCAGCAGCCCATCCAGGGCGCCGACCGGCGGTTCAGCAGCAGCACCTCGTCGCCGCGGCGGATGAAGCAGATCGTATACGGCAGATCGGCTTCGATTCGGAGCGACAGACGCCGCCGGAGCTCCCGTTCCCTCGCCAGCAGCACCTCGCTGCGGTCTCTTCGGGAATGCCGGTGGATCAGCTCGGGATCGTCAAGAGGACTGCGCGATATCCAGGAGAAGCCCAGCTCCTTGGACCGCGCCCGGCACGCCTGCAGCAGCGTTTCGTCCGCGATCGGCAAGTCGAGATCGCGGAAGGCGGGCAGCGGCTCATCCCTTCCCAGTCTTTCCAACTCGTCGAGACGGGCCCGAAGCTCCCGCTTTAACGCCGCGTCGTCCAGGCCGAGCCGGCCGGCGTCGAAGCCGGCGAGCTGCCGGTCGAGCGCCGAACGCCACATTTTGACCGCGCCCGCCCGGTTCCCTCTGCGCAGATGGTATAACCCCACCGCGATCTGAATCAGCCCGACCCAGGCGCCGGACAACGGATCGCCGGGATGCTCCTTCCAATATTCCTCCAGAATTTCATGGCATTCGAAATAATCGCGGCTCGCGTGAAAATGCACCAAATAGTCCACGTATGCATCCGGATACGTCCGGTTTCCCATCCCCGATTCCTCCGCTTCTCTCCGTTCGTCGTCGGCTCCCGGTTATTATATCATTTTTTTTGGGGAATCCTGAAACCTCGGAACGAGTCGTCCGTATGAAGAAGTTGCGAGGAAATCACATAACAATCTGCGGGAGGAAAAAGACAGAAATGAAGAAGTTGCTGTTGATGCTGCTGGCGTGTTTTCTGGTCGTCGGCACGGCGGGAATTACCGAAGTGGACGCGAAACGCGGCGGCTCGTACAAATCCGGCGGATCCTACAACAAAGACGCCAACAAAGCTCCGGCCAAGTCGGAAAGCAATCAGCCGGCGAGCGGCGCCAACACGGGAACGGGCGCCGGCACGACAACGGCTCCGAAAACCGGCGGCTTTTTCAGCGGCGGCTTGATGAAAGGCTTGATGCTCGGCGGTCTCGCGGGACTGCTGTTCGGCGGCCTGTTCGGAGGCATGGGCTTCTTCGGCCAGTTGCTGGGACTTATGGTGAACGTGCTTGCCATTATGCTGCTCATCATGCTGGTCATGCGCGTCGTCAAATTTTTCAAGGATCGCAAGCGCGATGAGGAGCGGAGAAGATTCCAGCCATGAGACTGTCGGAGCAACAACTGATCAACGCCGTATGCGAGCACATGGCGGAACGCAAACAGACCAGACCCGAGCTGGTCAACGTCGAGCTTCAATGGGACGAACAGTACGGCTACTCGGCGGAAGTCACCGTCGACGGACGGACGCAGGTTCTCGTGGAAGCCAACCTGATCGAAGCGGTCATGCGGTACGTCTATCATCATTTCAATATTCGCGTATATCGGGAAGACGTCTCGCTTGATATCGACGACGAGATGTACGTAGAACTTCGGGTATGACATTCCTCGCTTCAATAACAAATGGAAGGACAACTCGCAAAAAGCTTGGCAGATCGCCAAGCTTTTTGTACTTATCCTCGAAAGGATTAATCCGTCAACCCTATCTCTTTGCTCATGTTGACCTGCTCCAGCATATGCCCGATATTTCCTTCACCCGCGTATCGGGACATGTCAAAGAAATTTTGATTCACATCAAACCAGTACAATTCGTTTCATCCCCGGAGATCCCGACATCGCGCTTCGATCTGCCGGCATAAACCTCCGCATAGCAAGTTTGCATATAGTAGGTAAAATCCATGACATGATGCAGCGTAACATCCTCTTTGGAAATGCCGGTTTCCTCAAGCCATTCTCTGTAAGCGGCTTCGATGCCAGTCTCTCCTTCCTCGATTTTGCCGCCGACCAGATTGCTTACCCCTTGTTCGACCCGGAATATGATACGGAACATTTCCCGTTTGTCACACCCGGGCTTTATAGGCGAACAACAGCCCGATCCTTCCGGCGATCGGCACATACGCCGTCCGATAGCCGCGCTTCCGCAGCCATTCGTTCCAGCGTGGCCGCAGCGGCGCGTACTCCCCCCGAGCGTCGTCCGGCGCGCCATCCCGTTCCTCTTCGGTCTCGGCCCACGGTCCCGCCAGCGCCAGACGGCTTCCGTCCGGCTTCAGCACGCGATCAAGCTCCGCCAGCGCCGCCTGTTGCTGCCGTTCGTCGAGGTACGGCAAAGCGAACGTGGACGCCACGTAATCAAACGTTCCGTCCATAAACGGCATCGCAAGCGCATTGCCGATCCGCACCTCCACCCCGCCGCAGTTGCGCCGGAAGCACGCCGCCATCTCCTCCGATTGCTCCAGCGCCATCAGCTTCCCGGCCCCGGCCCGCAGGAGCGCCCCCGACAGTGCTCCCGTGCCGGCGCCCAGGTCCAGCCCCGTCTCGTCCGGGCGTGGCCGGACCCACTCGGCCGTCGTCCGGATCGTCCGCCCATACGTATCCGCCATCGTGCGGTCCAGCCCGGCGGGCAGCCACACGCCCCGTTCTAGCTGCTCCGCGCGCTTGCCGAAGTCCCACCGGTCCGACCACGACCGCCTGATCTCCCTCGCTTCCTTCAGCGACGACGTCAGCTCCGGCAACCGCTCATACTCCGAGCCTGCCGGCGCGTCTCCCAGCAGCCGCTCCAGCGTGTCGAGCATCGCTTTGGCTTCCGCCAGCTTCATGTACCAGGCATCCCGCTGCAGCTCCAGATAGCGCCGGACTTCGCCCGGATCGTCCCGGTCGATGCTCCGCAGCATCGCCGAGATGCATTCGACGGGAACGTCCAGCTCGCGCAGCGCCGCAATCGTCTGCAGCCTCCAGACATCCTGCTGCCCGTATTCACGATAGCCGTTCCGATCGTTTTTGCCGGGCCGGATCAGCCCTTTCGACTCGTAATATCGGATCGCCCGGGGCGTCAGCCCCGTTCGGATGGCCATTTCGCTGATATTCATGCGTGTCCTTCCCTCCTTCCCTCATCTTACCGGGTGTTTCCCAATTTTTCCACGAAACTTTCGAACCTATTTTGCCGTCCTAGTTGATAGGAACGGTAAAAGTTTTATAGAATGAATGTCTGCTGCCAAACTTGCCATGGCAAAAGAAGGAGAGGACGAATGAAGAACAGACGGATCAAACAGATCGCCGCCGCGGTTTTGGCTGCCGGGCTGATCGGCGTCCCGCTGGATGCGCTTGCCCCGTGGACGCATGCCCCCGCAACCGCCCAGGCGGCAACGGCCGACCAGACGACCCGCTACCGGGTCTACCAGTACAACAAGGCGCTGAAGGAATTTTCGGACGCAAACGCGGCGATCAGCTACGCGAAATGGTTCTCGAACAGCTATGTCGAGCGGATCGGCACCCGGGAATGGATCTGGAACAACGTTCCCCGCTACCGCGTGTACCAGTACGACGTCACGCTGCCTGACTGGCAGTTCGCCACGCTTGACGCCGCGATCGCGGAAGCGCGCAAATGGAGCCATGCCAGCGTCCGCGACCTGCAGGGAAGCGGCTGGGTGTGGGACAACTACCCCCGGCGTACATATCGCGTGTATCAGGGAGATATCACGCTCGACCAATGGGAATTCAAGACGCTTGACGCCGCCATCGCGGAAGCGCGCAAATGGGCCGGATCGCATATCATCGACAACTCGACGAACGGTTGGGTCTGGGACAACGTGACCGAAAGCGACAAAGCCGCCGACCGCGCCCGGGGCAATACATACCAGGTGTCGCAGGGCTCGTACGCTCCGGCCGAATGGCGGTTCGGCTACTTGGGAGACGCGGTGGAGGAAGCGCTGAAATGGGCCAACTCCGTCGTCGTCGACACCCGGACGGGCAAGACCGTATATGCGAATCCGCGTCCGTATGTCGTCTTCCAGAACGGCGTCGAATTAAAATCGTTTATCTCGCTGGACGAGGCGATCGGATACGCCAAGCTGTGGGCCAACGCCACGATCGAGATGAACGGACGCCCCATCTGGACCAACGAGCCGTCCTTCAGCGTCTACCAGGGGGACAACAAAATCGGCGCGTTCCGCACGATCCCGGAAGCGCTCGCCTACGCGAAGTTATACAGCAACTCCTCCATCCGCACGCCGGTCGGAGCGGTCTTGTGGGACAACTGGCGCAAGCTGAAGGTCTGGGGCTGGAACGGCTCTTCGGCCGCGCAGACGATCCGCTCGCACGTAACCGGCACGATGGGGCTGGACGCGGATTCGCCGACCTGGTTCCAACTGGCGGACGCCTCCGGCGCGCTGAAGGACGACTCGTCGGCGGAGACGGTGAAATGGCTGCGCGACCAAGGCTATCAGGTGCATCCGCTTGTGCATAACCAGTTCGACAAGGCGATGACGACGCAGTTTCTCGCGGACCCGGCGGCGCAGGACCGGTTCATCTCGGCGCTGGTCAAACGGGCGGCGGAACTGAGGGTCGACGGCTTGAACCTCGACTTCGAGAACATCGCCGGCTCCGACCGCGCCAACTTCACCGAGTTCGTGCGCAAGCTGTCGGCCGCGATGCACGAGCACAACCTGCATCTGTCGATCGATCTGCCGAGAGGCAGCCTGAAATGGAATCACCTGACCGCGTTCGACCACGCGAAGCTCAAAGACTACGCCGATACGATCATCATCATGGCCTACGACCAGCATTACTCCAGCAGTCCGACAGCGGGGTCCGTGTCCGGCTTGGCCTGGGCCGAAGAAGGCATCCAGGAGTTTCTGTCCTACGGCATTCCCCGCGACAAGCTGATGCTGGGCATCCCGTTCTACGTGCGCGAATGGAAAAAAGACGCCGCCGGCAATCTCGTCTCCAACCGCGCGCTGCTGATGAAGGACTTGCCCGCGCTGATCGCGGCCAAAAACGCGGTGTCCACGTGGGACCCGCAATACGGCCAATACCGCATCGAATATTCCGAAGGCGGCTACAACTACGTGTTCTGGCTGGAGGACAAAACCACCGTGGAGAAACGCCTGGAGCTGGCGAAAAAATACGAGCTGGCCGGCGTGGCGGCATGGCGGCTCGGGTACGACAACAAGGACTTATGGGAGCTTATCGTTCAGGAAAAATAAAATCCCGCCCATGCAAAAACCCGCAGATCGGCCGGTCCTTCCGGCAATCTGCGGGTTTTCTCTTGGCCGCAGCAGCTCAAGAGATAACGAATTCGCGGTCCTTGAGCTCTTCCAGCTCGCTTGTCACCTTCTCGATCATCTTCACGAAGGACGCCAGTTCTTCCGCGCTTGCAGCCTGCGTGCGGGCATAATCGGACGTCCGCTCGGATTCGGACCTTACGGTATCCAGCACCTTCCGGATGTTCAAGAGCTTGTTGTGAATCTGTTCAAGCGCTTCCTTCGAGTTGGACGCGAGCTTGCGCACTTCGTTCGCGACCACCTCGAAGCCGCGGCCGTTCTCTCCCGCCCGCGCGGCTTCGATGGCCGCGTTCAAGCCGAGCAGGTGCGTCTGGTCGGAGAACTCCTTCATCATCGTTCCGATTCCTTGGATATCCTGAATTTCGACGTTCAGCCCTATCACTTGCTCATGCGTTTTTTCCTGGGCTTCCGCCGTGCGGATCGCCGCCTCCGCGACGGCTTCGCTGCTGCCGGACAGCTCCATCATCATCGCAGCCAAGTCTTGCACCGCCGTGCTGATGCCCATCAGCAGATCGCTCTGGCGGTCCACCAGCTTCTCGATTTTCGCCTTCTCGTCCTGTTCGTACGCTTCGAGAACGAGCTGCGAGTCGAGATTAAACATTTTCGACAGCGACCAGATCAGCTTCGACCAATCGCCGGAACGGAGTTTTCCGAAGTGGGCCGTCGCCAGATCGAGATACAGCATGTAGGTGCCGAGATACCAGTCGGTCGTCAGCCCGATCTTGGAATGTACTTTGCCGACATACAAGCGTTTCGCGATATATTCGTCGTCGATGACGCCCGAGGCCAGCGAGAGGAAATACCATTCCTGCGTCTGCTTCAGCCTCTCGAGAGTACTGTAACGGTTGATAATCTCCGCCAGTTCGGGTTCTTTCATCAGCCGATCGTACAGCTCATCCACCAGTTGACGGACAATCTGTTTAAAATCCGCTTCGTGGCTTTTGAGCAAAGCCAAATCCGTCTCGGACAAGCCGATGTATTGCAATTGCTTTTTCCGTTTCGCGTCTGTTAAAGAGATCATGTTCTTGGCCCCATTTCTTAGATGATAATCTCTTTATTCGACACCAACCAATATAATCCTGTCATACCGTGTAAATTTTTATGAAGTTTATTATCGAAACGGCGTGCGTTACCGCCGAATTTACATTATACACCATTTAATCTACCGCAGTTGCTCCCGAAGCATCCCAGCGTCTCTCGCCGGAGCCATACAGGCGAAATCCCGGCATACATACACCGTCGTGCGCCCGTCGAGCGGCCGTTTGTCCGCCAGCCAGGGGAGGCGGTCTCTAATATCGGACTCTGGCCCCGAAGCGGGGAAAGACAGACGGATGGCGTTCGGGCTATACAGATGGCGCAGCGCGTCGCCGATCGCCTCCGACTCCGGATCGGGCCGGCCGTACGCGCATACGATCTCCGGACCCGGATGGCGCATATAATCGACGGCCATCAGCCCCATCGCGTGCCCGGTCGGGTAACGGCGGTAAGCGCCGGCGAACGCGCGGGTCACCTGCTCGGCGGCTTCCGCCCATTCGGTTCGTCCCGACATGCGGCCGAGCCTCGCCAATATCCATGCCGCCACTCCGTTGCCGGAGGGCGTCGCGCCGTCGTACGTCTCCTTATTGCGGTACAGCAGCTCTTCCGCGTCCGTTCCGCTGAAGAAGAATCCGCCATCGTTCTCGTCCCGGAACAGTCTCAGCATATCGTCCGCCAGCCGAACCGCCCAATCGTACCACCGGGCCGAGCCCGTCGCTTCGATCAGCTCCGTCAGCCCCCACAGCATAAACGCGTAATCGTCGATAAAGCCGGGAACCGCCGCTTCCCCGTCCCTGTACCGCACGAGCAGGCGTCCGTTCGGGCGGGTCAGCCGGTCCGCGACAAAAGCCGCCGCCAGCTCCGCGCGCCCGACCAGCTCCGCATCGCCCAGCACGGCGCCGCCTTTGGCGAAGGCTGCGATCATAAGCCCGTTCCAGGCGGTCAGGATTTTATCGTCCTTATGCGGATGAACCCGCCGCTCCCGCGCCCGGAACAATTTTTCCCGGATCGCATCGAGTTTCTCGGCAAGCTCAAGCTCAGACAAGCCGAACTCCGCCGCCAAGGCCGCGCGGTCGAATTCGATCAGATTCGGGATGGACCGGCCTTCGAAGTTGCCCTCCGCCGTAATGTCCCAGGCCCGCATCGCCAGAACGGCGTCCTCGGCCCCCAGCACGTCTTCGATCTCATCCGGCGTCCAGACGTAGAACTTGCCCTCGACACCCTCCGAGTCCGCGTCCTCCGCGGAATAGAAGCCGCCCTCGGGGTGAGTCATCTCCCGCTTCACGTAGGCGAAAATGCCCTCCGCCACCGACCGGTACAGCGGCTTGCCCGTCAGTTGGTGCGCTTCCAGATAGGCGTAGGCCAGCAGGGCGTTGTCATAGAGCATTTTCTCGAAATGCGGCACAAGCCAGCGCTCGTCGGTGGAGTACCGGGCGAAGCCGAACCCGATATGATCGTACAGACCGCCCCGGTACATCGCTTCCAGCGTCCGTTCAACGGCTTCCAGGATTTTGGCGTCCTTCGTCCGGTGGTACTGGCGCATCAGGAACAGCAGGTTATGAGGCGTCGGAAACTTCGGCGCGCCGCCGAAACCGCCGTATACCTCGTCATTCCGGCTTAAATACTGCTCGACTGCCTGATCGGCCAGCTCGTCCGTCAGCTCGCCGGACAGCGCCGACAGCGACCGGCCGCGCACTTCCTTGACGATCTCGTCGCCGATTCGGACGATGCGCTCCGGATCTTCCTTCCACTTCTCCGCCAGCGAAGGAAGCAGATCCATCAATCCGTAGCGGCCGTACCGCCGGTGCTTGGGATAATACGTGCCGGCGAAAAACGGCTTCCGGTCCGGCGTCATGACGATCGTGAGCGGCCAGCCCCCCTGCCCTGTCATCGCCTGGCACACCGTCATATACAGATGGTCGATGTCCGGCCGTTCCTCGCGGTCGACCTTGATGGATACGTAATGCTCGTTCAGGATGGCCGCGACATCTTCGTCCTCAAATGATTCGCGCTCCATAACATGGCACCAATGGCATGTCGGCATACTGTTACCTCATTTTCGCGCCCCGCAGGGCTACGAATAGCCGATGGACAGGAATACCGGCTTGCTCTCCCTTGCCGCTTTCTGGAACGCTTCTTCTCCCCAGGGATACCAATCCACCGGATTGTAGGCATGCTGCAGCAGGTAAGGAGATTTTTCGTTGATCAAGCGGTTGGCTTTGCGGTCACGTTTATCAAGGAATTCTTTCATCAGGAAGCACCCTCTCGCCTTTTTGGGTATTTTAGGAAATTGTTATCTTCATTCAATTATACCCTTGTTCTTATAGAAGAATCCAGAAAGCCTTGCGGGTGCCACTCCATTCTTTTTGAAAACGCAAGCTCAACCAACCTTACGGCCTGTTCTTTCTGCGCGCTAGCCCCTATCAACCGGCTTATGGTCGTCCCTGTCCACTGGTGCACAATGCGCTTTGGTTCGTTATTTAACCTGATAGTAACAACGCCAATTACTTCCGATTCAATTTTAAGAAATTGCCGAATCGTGTCGATATACATAGTACATAAAAGGTTCCATAACTGCGACAAGGATATTTATTTCCCATAAGCGGAGAGCCTGCGTCGAACTAGGAAGTGATGCAAATTCATGGACAGATCCATCGAAGATATTTTATTGGATATCCGCAAAGGAAACAGCAGAAACCGGGAGTGGTTGATCGAACAGTATCGACCCTTTATTCTCCGCGCCCTCCGTCATGTTTGCAAACGCAAAGTCGAATGGAATGATGACGAGGCGAGCATCGGTTTGATTGCTTTCAATGAGGCCATCAACCATTACGACTCGTCGCATGGGAAAACTTTCGATAATTTTGCCTTTATGATGATACGACGCCGGCTCATCGACGAATTTCGCAAAAACGGCAAAATCTCCAAGTTCGAAAGCTTGGTGTTGAACAGCTATGACGGGTTTGAATTCACTGCCAGTGAAATCTCCAGCTCCCTGGAAATATATGCGCAGCAAGAATCCGCCGCTACGCTGACCCAAGAACTGATCTTGTACGATGAACGGCTACAGGAGTACGGCATCCGTCTTGAGGAACTGGAGAAATGTTCCCCAAGCCATCAAGATGCCAGGAAACAACTCATTCGAATTGCCAAGCGTTTTTGCGAAAATCCCGAGATGAAACTTTATTTGGAGAGAACGAAACATCTTCCGTTGAAAGAGATGACGCAGTATGCGGGGGTTAGCAAAAAGACGTTGGAAAGGAACCGGAAATATTTAATTGCCCTGATCTTGATTTTTTCCTGTGATGAGTTTGTCCACATTCGTAATAAGGTCTCATTTTCGGAGATAGGAGAGTGATGATGATGCATGGTATCGTCATGAAAATAACCGAACAATGTATCGTCGTCCTCTGTGAAGATGGGAAGTTCCGCAATTTGCCCCACCCTCCTGTCATGCCGAAATTGGGAGATGCCATCCCCGTACCCGCTGCGGAAATTACCATTAAACGCAGCCGGTGGCAGAGGTTGCAAAAATACAGGTTCCTTGCGGCCACATTATTGTTGCTGTGCGGCATTACCATGCTGTTTACGTTTATTGAAATTCCGGCTCAACCCGTGGCTCTGGTTGCGATCGATATTAACCCGGGCTTCGAACTTTTCGTTGACCGTAAGGGAAAGATCAAGAAAGCCGTCTTAGTGAACGATGATGCCAATTGGATTGTGCCTGATCAGCAATTGATAGGAAAGGAATTTTATGCAGCCGCCCGAATCATCATCAACAAAGCAGAAGAACAAGGTTATTTAGGCATTCAAGCCGATAAAAGGTGGATCTGGGTATCCGTCGTCGATTTTGGCCCGTCTTCCTTTGACGTGGATGTCAATAAGATTATCTCAGAGAGTCGAGATTACAGATTCGAAAAGTTCGACGCGAATGAACAGCAAATGGAACAAGCCAAAAAAGCGGGATTGACTTTGAACAAGTACATGGTATATGAGCGGGCCAAACAAATAGGGATTGAACTGGACGTTGAGCAGTTACGTTCGCATTCGATCACCTCGTCGTTTATCCGTGCGGGAATTGACCCGGAACAGTTTTTTGAAAAACCTTCTGAAAACATGGATGCAACCGGTAATCAGATAACGGAAGAAATTTTCCGTAACGGCTCAGCGCATGAAGCGAAGCCTTCCTATAACACGCCGTATGCAGTGCAGCCGGTTCAAACGGCCCCTACTTCCGTGTTGCCTAATGAACAAAACGGACAAAACGAACAAACCGAAGCGACGCAGAGAGTCACAAAAGACGGCAATGAAAATCTCCCGGCAACCGGATACATGGAAAAGTCTCACCCTAAACCGAACGCCCAGGAAATGGAGAATTCACCTTCCGAACAGGAAAAAGCAAATGTTCGTGAATTTGAATTAAGAGTAACACTTGATCAAGAACAAAAAATCAAACTGGAGTATAAAAACGAAGAAGGTCGCATCACTGCCGAAGGGGAAAAAGAAACGTCTCAGGGCAAGGAACGGCTGCAAGGCGAGCAAGCGATCCAATATCTTAATGGCGTTATACAGAAGCTGAGGCTTGTAGAGAAAATGAACAAACTTACTCTTGCCAAACAGATTTCGTCTGTGTTGAATTTCCGAGAGGATCAGTGGATAGAGATGGAGATAGAGATCGAGTTCTCAAATGGTGAAACGTTGGAATTCGAACTGACGAACTTCGCAAACGGCGAGGAAGAAAAACAGGAAAAGGAAAAAGAAAGCAATAAAGATGACGATGAATAAAAAAAATATATTCGGAACCCCCATAAAACGATCCCGTTTGACGTAATAGTCCATCGGGAGCTGAAGGAAATGAAATTAGAGGTGAAGAATGGCATTAATTAATTGTTTGAATTGCGGGAGGTTGATGCTTGAGAAACCAAGTCATCTATGCAACGATTGTCTGAAGCGGCAGCAGGAGGAAGTCAAGAATATCAAAGCCTATTTGGCTAAAAACCCGCGTGCAACTTTAATAGAAGTACAGCGGGAAACCGGGGTTTCCTTACAAACAATACGCGCCCTGATTTCGGATCCAGATCTTAAAAAATAATAATACGAAGATGAAGTTTTAAAAGGAGAGGATTAAGTTGAAAGCGATAAGGAACTTGCTATGTTTGATGTTAGTCTGCAACCTGCTGTTTGGCTTTTCCGGATTAACGTCGGCAGCAAGCAAAGCTAGAACAGTCGTTTCGGAAGACGGGAGAGTACAAATTGTTTTGGAATTTAATGATATTCAGGAAGCGGAATGGGCCTCCGCATACATTGCCAAAATGAAATTAAAAAATGTGGTTCAAGGCTTCGAAGACGGCACGTTCAGGCCGAATCAGCCGGTAACACGGGTTGAGGCGATTGTGACAGCTGTCCGGTTATTGGGGCTCGAAAACGAAGCCAAGGCCAAATTGCCGGATACCAAGCTCCATTTTAAAGATGCCGAAGTGATAGATAAGAAGTTCCCGTGGGCTAAAGGTTATATTATTGTTGCCCTGGAAAACGGTCTTTTCGATGCTTCGGAGGACACGATTCAACCAGACAAACCTGCAAGCCGGGTATGGATAGCGAGTCTGCTCGTGAAGTCTCTCGGTTTGAAGGAAAAAGCGCTTCAAGAGATGACCAAAGTTCCCAATTTCATCGATGCGGATGAAATCCCCGCCGGTTCCATTGGTTACGTTAATGTAGCCATGGAGAAGGGAATCGTAAGCGGCTATCCGGACGGCTCCTTTCAACCGAATAAAAATGTAACCCGCGCCGAGATGGCGGCACTGCTGGACAGAACCGACGAGGGATTGCTCGAAAATGCCGGCGCTGTTAAAGTAAGCGGAGTTGTTAAAAATATTCGATTCTACAGCGTAACCGACGGCGTCTACAGTTCGGATACAGTAACCGATAGCGTTTACGGTTCTGTGAATGGCGAAATTACCATTTCAATGGATGACCAGAATTCGTTAACCTATGGCATTTCTTCCGAGCTTCTTGTCGAATACCATAACAAATTTATCCGCGCCGATCAGCTGGCTGTAAACGATTATGTTCACTTGCTCGTACTGGGTCAAACGGTGAAAGAAGCCGTTTTGGTGGACCAGAAAGATGAGAATGAAAATGATGAACAGCAGGAAGAAGAGGACACTCCAACGGCGACATCCGAAGTAAAAATACGTCAATTTGAACTGGAAGCGAAGCTGTCCGGCAAAGGGAAAATAGAACTGGAATACAAAAACAAAGACAGCCGTATTGAGGCTGAACTGAAAATAGCGTCCAAAAAAGATAAGAAAAATCTGGAAGGTCAGAAAGCCGCTGAAGTCATTGAAAAATTGATAACCGATACGGGCATTTCCGAAAATATGGACAAAGAAGAAATTGTCGATAAGATATTATCGGCTTTGAATGTGGATAAAGACAGCCTAAAAGAATTAGAGCTTAAAATCAAATTTTTCAGCGGAAAAATAATAAAAGTGGAGCTTGAGCATGACGGTGGCGAACATAACGATGGTGAGCATGATGAATAAATTTGTTACAGAATAAAGGAAAGCGTAAGTACATCAAACCTCTTTACACAGAGTTAAGATCAAGATAGCTTTGTGTAAAAGGTTTTTTTTATGGTGTGCCCAAGAATGTCGGGAACCTGAGCAGCTTTGTGTCCATCATTGGTAATGAACGGGCTTCTTCGGTTCGGCCGCCTCTCGCCTGTCTAGGCGGACTTTTCCCGGGTCGAGCGGCTGCATCATGCCGAATGCGTCAACCGCCGCATGACGAATCCGGTCGCAGCGGAACACACGGTACCCTCGCGCAATGGAAAACGAGAAAACGCTCAGCCGTGTTCGACCGAGCGTTTCAATCAAAAGCGATCCGGCGGGCCCTTATTTGAAAGTCGAATGGGCCATGGCCGCTACAATATGCTTTTGAACCAGCGCATATACGATGACGATCGGGATGATGGCCATGACGCTGGCCGCCATTATGATATGAAAGTGCATCGCTTCATTGCCCGCGATGGAATCGCGCAGCATGGCGATCCCGACGGTCAATACCCGCATATCGTTTGTATTGGTCATAATCAGCGGCCAGAAGTAAGAGTTCCAGCCGGAGATGAAGATCAGAACGACTAGCGTCACGACGGTCGGGAGCGCCATCGGCAGCAGAATGCGGTACAGCATGCCGAACCGTCCCGCTCCGTCCACACGGGCCGCCTCCAGCACATCGTTGTTCAGCGACTTAAACGCCTGCCTCAGCAGGAATATGCCGAACGCCGACGCGCCGTGAGGGACGATCAGGGCCCAGAAGGTATTGAGCCAGCCCAGTTTGGACATCATCACGTATACGGGAACGAACGTCACCTGTTCCGGAATGATGAGCGCCGCCAGGACCAGAAAGAAAAGAGCATCCTTTCCCCAAAACCGCCCCTTCGCAAAACCGTACGCCGCCATCAGCGCGACATTTAGCTGCAGCGCGATCAGACCGAGCGACATCACCAGGGTATTTCCGAAAAATCGGGCATACGGTATGACCCGGAACGCCTCCGCATAATTCTCCCATTGAAACGAATTCGGCCACAGACTGGGAATAGCGGACCGCATCTCAAATTGGGTTTTGAATGAGCTGATCACAAGCCAATAGACCGGAAAAAACATAATCGCCGTAAAAACCACCGCTGCGGCAGCCCTGACAGCAGCCTTGATCCGCTTCCCTCGTCGTCCGGATATCGGATTACCCTTCATAATGCACCTTCCTCCGGCCAATCGCCCATTGCAGCAAGGTCAGCAACAAAATCAGGACAAACAATATGATCACAAGCGCCGACGCGCGGCCGGTCTTGAATTCCCCGAACGCCATCGTATAGATCCAGTACACCAGCGCATTCGAGGCTTGCAGCGGACCGCCGTTCGTCATTACGTCGATCGACTGGAACACCTGCATAGAGGAGATAAACGTCGTTATCACAAGAAACAGAATCATCGGCGACAACAACGGCAGCGTAACATGCCAAAAGGAATGAATCCGATTGGCGCCGTCGATCTCCGCGGCCTCGTAATATTCGACCGGAATACTGCGCATACCGGCAATAAACAAAATCATCGCGAACCCCGCGCCCTTCCATACGGAGACGGCGACAAGCGCGGGCAGCACCGTGTTCTTGTCGACCAGCCAGTTGA
Organism: Paenibacillus thermoaerophilus; assembly: GCF_005938195.1. Classification (GTDB taxonomy): domain Bacteria; phylum Bacillota; class Bacilli; order Paenibacillales; family Reconciliibacillaceae; genus Paenibacillus_W; species Paenibacillus_W thermoaerophilus. The sequence continues at coordinate 14,712 of NZ_VCQZ01000009.1, read as the reverse complement.
CCGGCTCCATTCCCAGCCAGCCGAAGACGTAGTTCAAGAGCCCGTACTGATTGTTGTAGATCCAGATGAACACCATTGCCGCGATAACCATAGAGACATAGTAAGGCAGAAAAATAACGCCGCGCATAAACGCGTAAAACCGGGAATTCGCCACATTAAACAGCAAGGCCAGCAGCAGGCCGAAGCCCAAGGTGAACGCCACGTCCATCCCCGTATAGAGCATCGTCACCTTGAGCGATTGATAAAATTCCTCGCTGGCCAGCAATCGCGTATAATTGTCCAGCCCGACGAATTTCTTGACCGGCCGCGTCATGTTCCAGTTCGTCAGGCTGATGTAAACGGAATACGCGAGCGGATAATACAAGAACACAACCAGAAACGCGATGGCCGGCAGCACGAAGCCGAAATCTTTGCAAGCCTCCGCCGCGCGGCGAACCGAATAGCGACGGGCGGAAGCGGCCGTCCTTACGGGCGCCGCCTCCTGCCCCGATATATTAGGAGCGCTCATGTTCGTACCCAACTTCCATTACTCGTAATCCGCCAGTACTTCGTTCATTTTCTTGGCCGCTTCTTTCATCAGAGGAACCGGGTCCTGATTGTTGAGGGCAAGTTCCCCCATCACTTCCATGTAGTGCTTGCTGAATTCCGGATAAGCCGGATGCTGCAGGCGCGGGGTGACGCTGTCGAAGTTATCGAACACCGCCTTGTATTGCGGCCATCTTTTGAAGTATTCGCTGCCTTCGGCCGAGTTGATCGCCGACTTGCGCGTAGGCAGGTAACCGACCGATTCGGCCCACTTGATGTTGCGCTCGGAGGAGGTCATGAATTCGATAAACTTCCAGGCCGCTTCCTTCTCCAAGTCCTTGGCGCCTTCCATCATCACGATGCCCGCTCCGCCAATGTTGGACGTACGCTGCTTGTCCCCCGGCAGGAAGGAGACGCCGACCTCGAAATTCGCATTCTCGCGGTACATCTTCAGCATAGCCGAAGTGTGCTGCACCATGGCGATTTCTCCCTTCAGGAACATCTGCCGCATGTTGTCCGAGGCGCCCTTGCCGTACCCGATATGCATATGCCCTTCATTCTTCCACTTTTGGAAGTTTTGGATATAACGCAGCGAATCCGGCGTATCGACGGCAGCCTTCTTCCCGTCCGCCGTCAAAATGCTTCCGCCGCCGTTCACGAGCCACGGGTCGTAATACCAGGTGTCCCATCCGGGGACGGAGAACGCATAGCGGATCGTCTTGCCGTTCTCCTTCTTCGTCACCTTCGCGTTAAAGGCATCGATCTCGTCCCATGTTTGCGGCGGCTGTACCCCCAGCTCGTCCAGCAGCGTTTTGTTGTATACGAACACGCTGGTGCTGACGATCAGCGGGAAGCCGTATTGCTTGCCGTTGTATGCATAAGCCTGAAGCATCCCCTTGGAGAAGTCGTTCAGATCCACCTGATCGCGCTTGATCCACGGCGTCAGATCGGCGAACACGCCGCTGTCCGCAAAGTTGGGCAGCGCCGACACCTCCACGTTGGTGACCGCCGGCACGTCGCCGGCCGCGACGGCCGCCTGCAGCTTTTTGTGCAGGTCCGTATAGGCGCCCTGGAATACGGGCTCAACCGTAATGTGCGGATATTTCTTTTTAAACGCCTCGATCATATCGTTGAGACCGGACATCTGCGCTTCGGCATGGGAATGCCAATACTGAATGGTCACGGGCGTCGTGTCGTTTTTCAGTCCCGGATCGGCCGTCTCCGACGCCCCTGATCCGGATGCGCCGGTTCCTCCCCCGCATGCGGTCAGGCTGACCGCAACCGTTCCGGTTATCACGGCTGTTGTCCATTTTTTCATATTCATGTTCAATCCAACTCCCTTCTTTTTTACATGGCGAAGCCGGCCTGATAAAACAAAAAGACGCGGGAAAACGACCGAAAAGCAAAACACCCCAATAGAACCAAAAGTCGTTTGGCAATCAGTGTGTGCTTTTGGGTTTTCTCATCGTCTCCACCCGTCCGCATTTAGTCGCCATCCATATGTAATCCGCGCCGCTGTCCGAGGCTGTACGAATTTTGCCCCCGGTTCGTGTAAGCCTTCCTGCAACCGTCATCGAGAGGCCGGCCGAAATGAACTGTGACGACGGCAGCTATGAATGTCCCTCCTTCGTTAGGTTTATCCTACTCTCCGATTGTCAACTGCATATCAACGAAAGATTAACGCTGTATAAAACCTTTGCCGGATTTTGTAAGATGCGCGTGCCGTGCCCGTTTTCGGCCTCCGTTTGCCGGTAACGGCAAACAGCCCTCAGCGCAGCCTAACTTGGTTAGCGGCCGACCAAAAAAAGAAGGCAACGCCGCCGGCAGGAAAAAATGCCAAATGAGCTTGACTCCGCGGCAGCCGTGAACCCAGCCCACCTCCAACAGCTTCCGGTCCATGCTTTGTATGCCGGACAACAAGTTCAGGTACACCGGGAAAAAGACGCCCAACGCGATCAACGATATCCCCAGCAGGGCCGCCGTTACCGATTCCCTTTCATTTGACCGCTTCCCCTGCCGGCTCCTCGGTTCTCCGGACTCGCCATGCGATCTCCCGAATCAGCTCGGCAACCGAGTCTTCCAGACGAGCCTTCAATTCCTCCGTCAATTCGTACCCGCCCTGATCGGATTTCGTCACCCAACCGTCAACCGCGAATACGCCGCCCAGCACATGCCTGGCGCCTAAAGCGGCCAAAACCGGCTTCAGCGCATAATCGATTGCGAGCAGATGGGAGATCGTGCCGCCGATGAACAACGGAAGCACGATCTTGCCCTCCAGCGCCTTCTGCGGCAGCAGATCGAGGTACGTCTTCAAGACTCCCGTATATGAGGCCTTATAGACCGGACTGGCGACGACCACCGCATCGGCTTCTTCCACCTTGCCGTTTGCTTCGCGCACATCCGGGCTGTCGAATCTGGCGTAAATCAAATCTTCCGGAGGCAGCTCGACTGCCCGAACCCAGTTCACTTGAACGTTCCCCGAGGCCCGCAAATTCTCCTCGACGAATTGGGTTAGTCCGTTTAATCTGGACACCTTGTTCGGACTACCTGCAATAATGGTGATCTTCACATTCCGTGTTGACATCAAATTCCCCCCCAACATGTTTTTTCCATCTCCAAACACAAAAAAGGAGATGACCCCTTCCTGCGTTCAAAGGGATTTCATCTCCGGCTGTCTGGTAGACGCATAAATCCTATGTGATTACTATTTATTTTATGATTGGCGTTAATCATATCACTGGAATAATCCCGCTGTCAACAGGTTTTTCCCGTTTTGCAAGGCGTAATCGAATCGGTCAGCGGGCCCATTAACGGCCCGCTTCGTTCATAAACCGGAGGATTTCCGCCTTGGCGGGAATGGAAGCTTGCGCGCCCCGCCTGATCACGGACAATGCCGCAGCCGCGGATGCGAAGCGCAGACCTTCCCGAACCGGCATCCCTTCCGCACGGGCGGCGGCAAACGCGCCGATAAACGTATCGCCTGCGGCCGTCGTATCGACGGCTTGGACGGGATAAGCGCTCACGGCTATTTCGTCGCCATCGCGATTCGCATAGAAGCACCCTCGTTCGCCCAAGGTGAGCAGCACTTCCCGAACGCCGCGGCCGATGAAGAACCTCGCCGCTTTTTCCGGCGGCTCCGCCGATTCTCCCGCAATGCATTCCGCTTCCGTCTCATTAAGCACAAGGGTGTCGATGAGGGCCAGATCGTCATCGGACACAGGCATCGCTGGCGCGGGATTAAAGATAACGGGAATGCGGTGTCTCCTCGCCTCCAGAATGACGTGCCGAGTGACGGGCCAAGGGATTTCGTTTTGCAGCAGTACCGCATGAACATGCGAATAAGCCGAGAGGTCGGGTATGTCGCTCGCGGTAAGCTTGCCGTTTGCGCCTTGCGATAAAATAATCTCATTTTCGCCTTGTGCGTTTACGGTGATAAACGCCATCCCCGAGGCGCCTTCCTTCTTCACCACCTGATCCGTGGACACTCCTGCCTGTCTGAGGGACGAGATCAGCTCCTCGCCGAACGGGTCACGGCCGACCGCGCCGATCATCCTGACGCTCGCCCCGGATTTGGCCGCGGCTACCGCTTGGTTCGCGCCTTTGCCGCCGGGAAAAAATTCCGTCAGCTTCCCCTGGATCGTCTGTCCGGGCAGCGCAAATTGATCGACATGGTTCACGATGTCCATATTGATGCTTCCTGCGACGATAATTTCACTCATGGATTTGTCCTTTCCTCTGCTCAAAGCTCGACAAAACGGATATTGGAGAAATAAGCCCGGGCGGCATCGAGCGTGCTCACGCCGTACATGCCGTAACCGAACGTGTCGTCCTGATGCCGCAAAACTTGGTTTCCGTCAATATACAGCGTAATGGTATTCCCTTGTACGGTCAACTGAAATACATAGTTTTGATTGAACCGCCACTCGTAGCTGCAGCTTGCCAGCTTTTTAAAACCGAAATCATTGATATACAAGGATACTTGGTTCTCTCCGTCAAAGCCCGCATGATACCCGCGCATCGCACCTTGGGCGCGGACGGCCACCATATGCGAATAGCCGCTTTGCGGGTTGAGCTGCAGCGAAACCGAATAATCTTTGGCGAAGTAGTTGCCCGTATATGCTTCGCTCGGTTCCGCGGTCATCAGGTACATGGCCCCGTCTTCGATGCTCCAGGCTCCGTGATTGTGGGAGAACGGCGTCACGCAGCCGAAACTCATCGCTTGCTTCCTGAAGTCGATGCTATAGTTGGCCTTGCCGTAAATTCTGAATTCGTCAATGAAGATGCGCCCCAGACTTTTCGGCTTGCGCGTCGAATAGGCCTCAAGCACGATGCCGACTTCATCGATCAGCTCGCCTTCGGTGTCGGGAATCTCGAACTCCACATCGAGCCATTGTTGGTCCATCAGCTTGATATAGCCTTGCACCAGTTCCTTCTTGCTCTTGGTCAGTCGGACGTAAGGCGCAATGCCCATCGTTTCGTTGCCGCCCCACTGATCGAGATAGATCTTCATGGACACCTTCTGTCCCGAGTACGCTTTAGGAGCGAAGGTCGGCGAGTACCGCTCGTCGCTGAAGTCGTCTCTCGTATAGAACGGCTTGTAGTAAATTTTCGATTGCTCGCCGCGGGTCATCCGATCGAACAACACCTCCAGCGAGCCGGTTCCGCGGAACGCTTTCTCCGTGGAATGGCGGGTCCGGCAGAAGAACGGATCGGAGACGCGAATATTATGCGTGGAACCCGGGAGCTCGAAATCGAAGTAAATCTCGCCTTCCTTAAAGCTGTCCAACAACTCCTGAGGGCAGGCTTCGCCCGCCAGCCGGTAGCCCAGAATCGCAAGCTCCTTGGCGTACGTCGGAATGTCCAGGATGTTCAAATAGCCCGATATGCCCGACATGACGATGGAATCATTGATCGGCTTGCGATATTTGTCCGCAATCCCTTCCAATCCGCATGCCACGCCGAGTACGGTGCCGACGTTGCCTGCGTTGCAATCGGTATCCCAGCCGCACATGGTCGCAATTTCAACCGTCCGGTTGAAATCGCCCTGACCGTAAATCATCGCCAGAATGCAGACGCCCGCATTCGGAATAATGTGGCAGACGCCTCTATACTTGTCGTAGCCCCAATCTCTTTCGAGCATGTCGCGGCACGCCCGGAAGTCGTCCGGGTGCTGCGCGTGAAATTCCAGCACCGCTCTCGCTACTCGCGCATATAAAGAATCGGCCGGTATTTGACCGAGCCCCGCTTCAATAATCTCGCGAACGTCGCTCGTCTCGAACGCCTTGGCGATCGCCGCGCAGAAAAATCTGGCGCCGAGCACGCCTTCGCCGTCATGGGACACGCGGGCCGCAGCCTCCCCGAAATCGGCGGCTTTCTTAGGGTTGCACGGATTCACCAAGCCCCACGTGTCGATAAAGATTTGCCCGCCGATTTGTTCGGCGATAATTTTCCCGTTCTGTTCGATGGACCCGGATCGCGGAGCCGGAATCCCTCTCTTCAAATTGATATAGGCCGTATGCTCCGTGCTGACGCCGTAGCCGCCCCACCAGAACATGCCGATGCCTTCGCGGGTATAGTTAAGCCAAGCGCGGGCGACGTCGTTCGGCGTGATATCGCGGTCCTTGGCGTCGTCATAAAGCGCCCGGAGAAAATAGTACGGACCGTTCGCGTCGTCGTCCGCCGCAAAATTTTTGTATTCCTTGACGTAGTTCGTAATTTCCCCGTACGTATTTTTGATTCGCTCGTAGGTCCAGATCGTCGGCTCGACCGGAGCGCCTAGCCGGATGCCGATGTTCATGCCCAAGTAGCCCGCGTATACTTTCTCCAAATAATTCGAAGGGATCAATCGGTACACCGCCTTTACATCATCGAATGAAGCTGCTGCATTCTCTTGGTGTGCATATCCAGGTCTTGCTGGATGATAAACGCCGCCGTTTCGGCGAATTGCCGGCAATGCTGCTCGATGTTTTGCCGGTTGACTTGTTCCAGTATGGCGATTTCCTCAGCCGGGATCGCCGCGATGCCGTGCATGGCTCCCAGAATCGCGCCGATCATGACGCCGATGGAATCCGTATCGCGGCCGGAGCTCACTCCGTCTTTGACGGCCTCCCGGAAATTTCCGTCATGAAGCACGATGTAAGCGAGGGCCAGCGGCAGCTCCTCAATGGAGAACAGCCGGCTTGGCGTGTAGTGGTTCGACGGAAGGCCCACTTTGTCGATGCGCCGATTCACGTCGTCGCCCATCGGCGAATACCGGCTTATTGCCGCATGGAACCGGCGAACGACCTCATCCCGGTCATCTTTCCGGTCTTTTAGCGCCGCCGCCGTCTCGCACAGGTCATGAATCGCGCCCTTCGTTCCGTCCTTGGCATATTGCAGGGCCGTACTTACGATATCCTCCACCGTTGCGCCCGGCTCAAACGCCTTGGCTACGCAGCATGCCATTACCCCGGCCGCCTCCAGCCCGTAGCTGACTTGATGACCGGATGCGAACAGAATCGCCTCGTCGTAAGCTCCCTTCGGATTGCAAGCATTCACGATGCCGACAGGAGCCATGTACATCGCCGCGCCGCAATTGACCATATTGCCGTAGCCGCCTTCCCGCGGCTCGCAATTCGCCAGGACGTGACGGTTGAAAATATGCTTCTCCGGATAAAACAAACGGTCCATCAGTACCGTCTCTTGATCCAGCTCCGGAATATACTTCGGCCGGAACGCAATTTCTTTCACAAATTCGTTGGCAAGGTCATAAGCATCCAGATGACGCCGTTCGGTCACGTATACATTCATCAGCGCGAGCGTCATCAGCGTATCGTCGGTGACGATGCCCCAACCTCTTCTTCTTCCCTGTCTCGCGGCTTCGGGCAAGTCCGCTTTCCACCATTTCGTCATCACGGTTTCGACTCGGCCGTATTTCTCCTTAATCTCCCGATACGTCAGCTTCTCGACAACAGCACCCATGGCGTCGCCGTAAGCCGTACCGAATATGGCGCCTTTCACCCGATCGGCAAAAGAAATCATCGCATAGCGCTCCCCTTCAGAGCTTTCCGCAGGAAAGCCGCTTTGTAAGCATAGGATTGTGGGGCGCCCCCGCCCCACAATCGATTTCGTTCTTAAATAAGTTATTTCAGCGTCTTGTTCGCATAATCCGTAATGTCTTTACCGCCGGCTGCGTTCCAGGCTTGTACGAACTTGTCAAAGTCGGCGCCGGATTTTTTGCCGGTGACCATATCCGCCGCGAATTCTTTGTAGACCGCGGAAGCGGCATCCCACTTCGCCGCCAGCTCGGCAGGCATGATGAAGGCGTTATCCTTGGTGGACATGGAAGAGAACATCTCCAGCGACTTGAGCGCCGGCTCCGAGAGATAAGGCGTGGACGGATCAAATTCTTTGTCCGGCTTGAAGTTTACGGTGTTTTCCACAAAGTGCGGATACCAGGCCGCGAATTTGTCCGTGAGTTTGATTTTGCCGTTCACAATTTGATACTCTTCGCCTTCCACACCCAGTTTATCCAGCATTTGGCCTTTCGGGCTCGCCAGGAACTCCAATACGGCAAAAGCCATTTCCTTGTTCTTCGATGTTTTGGCAATCGCGAAGCCGCGGCTTTCCTTGCTGACGTCGACCGGCGTGTAGCCTTGCGCTTTGCCCTTGGCCGGCGGCAGAGGCAATATGTTCGCGCCCGGTCCGTTCTGGCCGACCGATTTCGTATTGTAAATGTCGATGACTTTGCCTTGAGTACCGGCGATGACGCCCGCTTGACCGTCGTAGAACGCCTTCTCCTTGGTGTCGAACTTCTTGGTCAGGTACTCCGGATCAAGCAAGCCTTCCTTATACAGCTTCGCATAGAACTCGAGCTTTTCTTTCTCGGCCAGCGTCGTTTTGCTGTACACATATTTGCCGTCGGCCCCCTTGATCCAGGTCGAGGTCAGGCCGAACGCCTGTCCGAACACGACGTCAAGCTCATCGATATCGCCGGCTGTCGTGTATGCGAATTTCGCGCCGCTCTTCTCTTTTAATTCCTTAAAGAACGTGTAGTAGTTGTCGATCGTCGGATCGGACAGCAGCGTTTTGCCGGACGGAGCTTTGTTGAACAAATCTTGGCGAACGACCGGAATCTTGCTGCTGATCGGCGCCAGCCATACGAGGTACGGATAGTTCTTCAATCTTTCTTTGTTGAATTCGGTCATCGAAGCTTTGACATGCGTCGATTTTTCGATGTAAGGAGTCAGGTCCTCCAATATTTGCTGCGTGATGGCGAAGTTATAATCCCCGCCCTGGAAGTAAATGAGATCCGGAATATTGCCGCTTTGCAGCAGCAGGCCAAGCTTCTCGGAGTAGGTGCCGCTTTGCACGGGAACGATCTGCAGCTTGACGTTCTTGCCTTCCGCTTTCATGCCCTCTTCAATGCCTTTGATGAACTTCTGAGAGTTGGGATCGTCAACCGGCAAATCCTTGGCTACGATGCTAATCGTAACCGGCTGCTGGTTCGTCTGGTCCGCTGACGCAGGCGTCGTGCTCGCAGACGGCTTGTTGTCGCCGGTGCTGCAGGCTGTCGTCGCAACCATAGCGGCCATAACCAATGGGAACCCTATTTTTCTCATGGTTGTCTTCCTCCCTTTGTTGTGTTTGCTTGTTTATTCTTTAATGCCGCCATCCATTACTCCGTTCGTGTAATACTTCAGAATAATGGGATAGAGCATAAGAATCGGTACCATGGCAACAACAATTGTTGCCGCTTTCAAAGCTCCGAAGTCTAGCTGCGCGATCTGATTATTTTGCAACAGATTGGCAGCCCCCACTAACGTGGCGCTGTCCCCTTCGACGACGAACTGCCGGAGGAGCACCTGCAGCACAGTATTGTCCCGGCTGGACAGGAAAATGCTGGATTTAAAAAACTCGTTCCACTTCATGACGGCGTAGAACATCCCGATCGTAAGCAGCGGTATTCGGGAGAGCGGGAGGACGATCCGGGCAAAGATCGTGAGATGCCCCGCCCCGTCCATCTTCGCCGCTTCCAGCAAGGAGTCGGGAATCTCCTCGATAAACCGCATCATGATAATCAAGTAATACACGTTGATGACACGATAGAGGACCATGGACCATAGGTTGTCGAGCAGATTAAGGTCCTTGACGACCATATATTCCTGCACGATCCCGGGCTCGAAGATCATGATGACGATCAGGACGATCATGATCGGCGTTTTTCCAACCAGATTTTTCCTAGTGAGCACGTATGCCGTAATCGTCGTGAAGAAGATGCTCAAGGCTGTGCCCACGACCGTAACGAATAAAGAATTGAACAGCGCGCGGCCGATAATCGGATTGCCGAGCACGACTTGAAAGTTGACGATGGAGAACCCTTTGGGCCATATGTCGTATCCATGCAGCAAATGCACCTTGCCCGGATCCGAAAACGCCTTGGCGAACAAATTGAGGATCGGCACGAGCATCGTCAGCGAGATAAACGTAAGGATGAGCCCGATCATCAATTTGGATACCGTAAAATTCCGACCTGCCATGCGACTGAAGCCTCCTCTCCTTGGCAGATTACCATGCGCCTTTAGAGGTTAATTTTTTGGATAGGAAATGAGTGGACAGCACGAGAATGACCCCAATGACACTTTTGAACAGATTAGCGGCCGTGGCGAATGAATATTGACCGTTAATCAAACCGACGCGATAAACGTACGTATCGATGATATCGACCTTGCTGTTAACCGAAGCATTGGTGAAGTTAAGCACCTGGTCGAGCCCGGCATTCATAATAAAACCGACATTCAAGATGAAGACGGTCACCATCGGCACGTACAGATGGGGCAAAATAATTCGCGTAACGATCTGCCACCGATTCGCTCCGTCCACATAAGCGGCTTCGTACAGGCTTTTGTTGATGCCCAGAATCGCCGCAAGGAAGATGATCGAGTCCCAGCCGATATTGCGCCACGCTTCGCTTGCCACGAGCACCCACCTGATCGCGGCTTTATCCGTCAGAAAGTCGTGAGCCGGGAAGCCGAACAGTCGGATGACGTCGTTCACGATCCCGTTCGACTTCGACAAGAACTCGAACCAGATTCCCGCGATGACGACCCACGACAGGAAGTGCGGCAAGTAAGAGATAATTTGCACCGCCTTGCGGAATTTCCCATTCACGAACTCGTTGAGCATCAGGGCGAACAGGATCGGCAGCGGGAAGATGAGGAACATCTTCATCGCACTGATGATAAGCGTATTGGCAAGCACCTGCGAGAAGATCGGCGTGCCGAACAACTCCTTGAAATATTTGAATCCGACATAGACGTGATCGCCGAGAATGCGGTATTCGTAAAACGCCAGCCTCATCCCGAGAATCGGCCAAACATGAAAGATGGCGAAAAAGGCGGCTGCCGGCATCAGCATGACATACAGCACTTTATCGGCCCACATTCTTCGAAGCCTGGAATTCGCGTTCAATGTGTTCACCCCCTATCCGTCCAATCACAGGTCGATTTCCAAATCCATCAGCGGAGCGTGCTGCTGGGCGCCGTATACGTCCCGGTCCAGGAACGTGCCGGACGAAACCGACCTGGCGAACGTGACTTTGAAGCCAAGCGCCTGGTCAAAGAAGACGATATGCGTAATGCTTTTCGGCGCGATATGGTACAGTCTGGATATGAGTTCTTCGTTGATGACCCCGGAGTTCTTGATCTTGTAATAGATCTCGGGTTTGTCGAAAAGCACGTCCACCGTAACTTCAAAAGGTCCGCTGTTTTTGCTTCGCAGCACTGCCGCTGCATCGTATAGCTTCATGACCGCACCTCTATATATTCGATTGGGAACATCTCTAATCCGTCCGCAACTTCCATCAGGTGATATACCGAAAATTCGTATACCGGTCCGAACGGCACATCGCTCGGAGCAAACGGAAAAGCCAAATTGCCGGCCGTCGATTTTCTTCCTTCGTATCCGTAATGCAGGAAGGTGGATCTTACCGAGCTGCAGACCGCATTGGCGAGCTCCTGCGTCTTGGCGATGACCTCGAATACGACCCCGAGCTCGTGCGCCGGCTCACGGTGCGGTTCCAGTTCGCCCAATACGCCGTTCAGCCCGTAATTGATGAAATGAATGCTGTAATCTTCGGGCGGAACTTCGCTGTAATATTCGGCGACCTGCTGCTTGACGAGCTCCTCCACCTCTTCGATGCGGGCAATGAGCATCGGGTCCCGCACCCCTGCCACGACAAACGTGCGATAAGCCACTTTCATTGCGCCCTCCAGTTTAATTTTGTACACGGGAGTGACTTCGATTCGGCTGCCTCGCACCTCTACGCTGTCATCGCCCCGTTCAGTAAATACGCAGTTTTCCAGATTCAATACCATGCCCGGACCATGCAGGATGTACGGATGGTCTTTCTCGTAGAAGGTGTGCGCCGCAACGGAAACGGCCGTGCATTTGCGCTGATCGTTAAGCGGTTTCACGATAAAGGAGTCTTTCTTAAGGATGCCTAGCATACTGTCTTTCGTCGTCCCCGGTTCGGCGCAAAGCGCGGAACATTCCAATATTTTGCCAAGATGATACGCGAGAGCCGCGTCAAATCCGTGGTATATGGCAAAAGCCGCAAACGGCGACGGATCGTACGCCCGCCCGCAAATGATAATGTCCGCCTCCGCTTCCAGCGCTTTTATGATCGGTTCGTGGCCCATCTGGGCAACGATGCCGCTGGTGGCGTAGAGCCGCTCTTTTGTTAGCGGTTTCACCGACAGCCCTAAAGGCTCGCATTTTCCCTCGGCCAGCTTGGCTTCCACAACCTCGAGGGGAATGTCCGCCCAGATGACGGCGATCTTGATATTGCGGATCTGATGTTCCTGCAAAATCTCCATAATAATCGACCGCGTCCACTCCACATGGACCTTCGCTCCGCTTCCCCCGGCCGAACCGATGATGACCGGAATGCCCGCTTCGACTCCCGCCGTGACGATCAACTCCAAATCCTTCTTGCACGCTTGCTTGCTGACAATCGCCGTGCCGGCGCCTAATTTGTGCGGTCCGGCATCGGTGGAACCGGCATCGACGACGATAGCGTCGGGACGATATTCCATTCCTTTCATAAACGACGACTTCGGAAAACCGTAACCCAGCATCCCGCAGGGCGCCAATATTTTAAGCTCTTCCTTTGTGCTTGTCATAAGATCCACACACCTTCACGTATGTTTGCTATGGTGTTTATCGGGCAACGACGGTTGCGTTCCTCGAAATACGAATAAATTTGGGTAATTGGATGGTCCAATTAGGCCAAATGGACGCGCAATTATCGTCCATTTGGCGCGACCTTGCTCGACTGAATGTTCTGCTTCACCTGCTGGAGGTGATAAAGAATGGCCTCTCTGGCTTTGGCCGGATTTTTTTCTTTAATGGCCTGAAAAATGTTGAAGTGTTCTTTGTACACCTCTTCTTTGCGGCCGGGAATATCGACCGTCTTTCTCATCGTTTTTTGCAGAAGATCCATATGAAGATCGATCAAGTTGACCAGAACAACATTGTGAGTCGCCTTGGCTATCGAGAGATGGAACGCCTGATCGGGACTGGTCGGGTCGTCGGAGTCGCTGTCGATCTTGCCCCACTTCTCCAATGCGGCTGCAATTTCAAGTATATCTGGTTCGGTCGCCCGCTTCGCCGCCAGCTCCACGATGCCGGTCTCGAAAATCTCTCTCGCCTCCAGCAATTCGATAATGGTAGCCCTTTCAATATTCTCAATGATCCGGCTTTTGTCTTCCGCCTTGTTGAGGTTTTTACTCAGGAATCGGCCGCCCCCGGGACGCGTCTCAATCAAGCCCTCTCGTTCCAGAATGCGAAAAGCTTCCCGCAGTGTCCCCCGGCTGATTCCGAACGCTTGGGCCAATTCCCTTTCCGTAGGCAGCACGTCTCCAGGAGCAAGATTGCCCTCGAGAATCAGGTTCTCGATCTGCTCGATCACATCTTCATATACACGATGGTACTTGATTTTCTTAATGGTCATTGGTTATTACCTTTCCCTGTACGAACTTCGGCATAATTGGATCACCCAATTACCCACACATCCATCCTAATAAGTAATATCCGCCATGTCAAGAGATCATTTTATAAAAGTCGGCGAGTCGGAGCCGGTCCCATTCCGTTAAGGCGTCAACCCAACAAAAAAACCGATTCCCGCGGAATCGGCCTCTACCTCGCATTCTTCAGCCTTACCCGATAATAGCGCATCGCTCTCGGCACCCCTTTTATTTCCAGGACTCCCTTGTAGATCAACGTTCTTAATCTGTACTCCAGATAACCGTCCCCGACATATTGATCCAAGCGTCCGAGCACCTCGCCGATGACCCGGGCCGCATGTATGTACTCGTCATGGCCTTTACGGCGCTGCAGATCGCGGAGCGCATCGATGATATCGGAATCGAACGCGTCCTCCTCCATATGGAGAAACCGCGAATCCTTCCATCCCCTTAGCAGGCTGGGTTGCTCCGACAGATGCAGCCATTCGTCCGCCAGTCGCCGTTTTTCTTCCGGGGAGCATGTTCTGAGGCTGGAAGCTTCATTTAATCGCAACGCCCATTTTTTCGGGGAGATTTCTCCCGTGTGGCGATCATCTATTCTTGTATTCCGCGTGTTGAATGTTTGTTCCGTTCGTTTTGTTGCATCGATCAACTTAACGGGATTGCGGCTGTTTCTCAATAAAAATAACACAAAACGAAGACCGGCTTGCTCATGGGCGTTGTCGCCATACCAAATCGTGATGGGGATGGCATCATTTCGATCTTGGATTTCTCTAACCGCTTGCTCGAAGTCGACGCCGTACTCCTCCAAGTCATCATCGTGACCGGGATTGAGGTGATCCGATAACCATTCCCGTCTGTTCTTCCTGTCGCTTTCTTCATGCAGCCTCGTTAACGGCCCCACGGAGAATATGTCGTCGAAGGTCACAACCGCTGCTTTACGGTTCGATCCGGATCCCTGCAGCGCCCGCTTCAAAGCCCCTGCCGTCGAGGGGCTGAATACGACGTGAAGTTCTTGATAAGCGGCTTCGCACGAATCAGCCGGGTCGGCTTCCCTTTGGACCTCTGTCAAGAAAGTGGACACTATGTTAAGAGAATTTAGGATGCCTTATGGTTGGAAAATTGCTCACTAAATTGAGCCGGCGATAAATAGCCCAATGCACTGTGGATCCGCTTGCGGTTA